>JASLES010000177.1 GCA_030151005.1 Silvimonas sp. | reverse complement strand
GGGCGGCTGGTAGAAGTTTTGCCGCAAGCCAGCATGGCAACATTCCAGCCCATCCATGCGGTGTATTACCGCAACACTGGCTTGTCTGCGCGGATTCGTTGTTTTCTGGACTTCCTGGGGGAAAAGCTGCCGGGTTTGCTGTGAACCAGGCCGCAGCGGCTGGCGCGGGCCAACGGCAGGTGCCGGGTGCCAGGTTAAACTGGCAAGCAATCTGATCAAGCCAAGCCCACGAGGATGCAATGAACTCCAGAACCCTGCTCGCCGCCGCCGTACTCACCCTGGCATTGAGCGCCTGCAGCAAGATCACCGCAGAGAATTACGCAAAAATCGATACCGGCATGGCGCGCGCTGACGTAGTAAAAATTCTGGGCGAGCCAGACAAGACCGAGGCCAGCTCTTTATTGGGCATCAGCGGCGAAAACGCCGTGTGGGAATCCCGCGGTACCGTCATCACCTTGCGCCTCGTCAATGGCGTGGTTCTGACCAAAGACCTGCAAAAACACTGACCCCCACTGCCCGGCGGCGCAGCTTGTCTTAGTGCGCCCAGCCGGTCTAGCCTGAGTCATGCCCCCTTTCCGGATCACCGGCATGGCCTCCAGCTCCCTCCCTGATGACCCGTTGAACCAGCCGCACCCGCTGGACGAGTACAACCTCTTCCTTGCCGATCTGCCCCTGCAAGAAGCGCTGGCGCAAGAATCAACCGGTCAGGATCACAGCCAGATGCTTACCCGGTTAGGTGCACGGCTGGGCACGCCAGACACCTTTGCCCTTGGGCGCCAGGCCAATCGCCACGGGCCGGAATTACTCCGTTATGACGCAGGCGGCCGGCGTATTGACCAGGTTCAATTTAATCCCGCCTGGCACCAATTGATGACCGAGGTCACCGCCAGCCGTCTGCACAACGGGCACTGGGGCAACCCGGACGACAATGCCGTGGCCCGCGCCGCTCGCTTCATGCTGCATGCGCAAGTCGAGGCCGGCACGCTCTGCCCGGTCACCATGACTTATGGCGCCATTCCAGTGTTGCAACGCACCGTATTGCGTGAGGGTGCGCCGTGCGCGGATTGGCTCTCGCCCCTGCAGTCACCGCTTTACGACCCGGCCGATGCGCCCGCGTCTGCCAAACGTGGCCTGCTGATCGGCATGGGCATGACCGAGAAACAAGGCGGCTCTGACGTCCGCGCCAATACAACCAAAGCCACCCCCAGTGGTGATGGCATGTACACACTGAACGGCCACAAGTGGTTTTTCTCTGTCCCGCAAAGTGATGCACATCTGGTGCTGGCGCAGGCGGCGGGCGGTTTATCCTGTTTTTTGCTGCCGCGGATTCTGCCCGATGGCCATCGCAACGCCATTGCACTGGAACGACTCAAGGACAAGCTAGGCAACCGTGCCAACGCCAGTGCAGAAGTGGAGTTCCATAACGCGCAAGGCTGGCTGGTTGGCGAGGAAGGCAAAGGTGGCCGCACCATTCTGGAAATGGGCAGCCACACCCGCTTTGACTGCGCTCTGGGCAGCACAGGCCTGATGCGGCGCGCCCTGACACTGGCGCTGTACCACGCGCGCCATCGACGCAGCTTTGGCAAGACCCTGATCGAACATCATTTAATGGCTTGCGTGCTGGCCGACCTGGCACTGGAGCTGGAGGGTTTCACCGCCCTTTTGCTCCGGCTGGCCCGCTGGCGCGGCCCGCAAGCCCAGCCACACGAACAAGCGCTGGCCCGCATTCTGACCCCGGCAGCCAAATACCTGATCTGCAAACGCGGCGCGGGTTTTGTGGTGGAAGTCATGGAAGTGCTGGGGGGCAATGGTTACATCGAAGAAAGTGATCTGCCACGCCTTTATCGTGAAATGCCGGTCAATGCCATTTGGGAAGGTTCGGGCAACATCATGGCGCTGGATATCATGCGGGCACTCTCCAAAGAGCCGGAAACGCGTGACGCGCTGGAAAACTGGCTCTCCCCGCTCTCCCGTACTCACCCGGCCTTTGCGGTGGCGTTTACGCTGATCCTGCCCCTGTTGGCCACGCCGGAAGAACACCGCATGCGTGATCTGGCCGAACGTTTGATTCACCTGGCTTGCGCGGCTGTTTTGCTGGAAAACGGCAAAGCAGTGGTCGCCGATGCCTGGTGCCACGGCCGCCTGAACGCCACTGCCAGCCAGTACGGGGCGCAGGTGCGGGAGGTCAAGTTGCTGTTGCAGCGTGCGTTGCCGGAGATGTGAGGCAGGCAAGCCTTTGCCACCAGGCTGCGACATCCTCTGTACATACGCCACCGCTCATCCCCGTTTTACCCACGCAGGACAACCCCGGCACAAACGGTGACAAAAACCCGCGTGAGAAAATGACACGCGTTTAATACACTGCGAAATAGTTTTAATAGTTTCTTTTGCAATTCTTACCTTTGCTGCCTCGACCCCAAGCCGGCTGTGCGCCGGAATAAGGGCCGGCATAAATCATGCGCGCCCTGACTGCCCTGTATTACAGGCAAAAGCCTGACCTTGCTTCCGCCGCTTTCCTGGTGGTGGCTTTCCTGACCGGCACGGCCGGTGCGCTGCAAGTCCCCACGCTGAGTCTGTTTCTGAGTGGCGAAGTGGGCGTGCGGCCGATTCTGGTCGGCACCTTCTACACCGTCAGTGCCATCATCGGCATTTTGATCAGTCAATGGCTGGCGCATCACTCTGACAAGGGCATCAACCGGCGCATGCTGATTGTCTGGTGCTGTTTGCTGGGCATGGCCGGCTGTGTGTTATTTGCGTTTGATCGTCATTATCTGTTGCTGATTACGGTGGGCGTGGTGCTGGGCAGTTTTGGCGGCACCGGCAACCCGCAAGTCTTTGCGCTGGCACGCGAACATGCCGATCACTCCGGCCGCGAAGCGGTGATGTTCAACTCCATAATGCGGGCGCAGATTTCGCTGGCCTGGGTCATCGGCCCGCCTCTGGCGTTTGCGCTGGCGATTGGTTACGGCTTTCCGGCGATGTATCTGGGTGCTGCGGCTGCATTTCTGGGCTGTGCGCTGATTGTCTGGAAAGTGCTGCCGGACTTGCCGGCACGCAAGCATCACCCGGCGGCGCATCACCAGCGCGTAAGCTGGTGGCGTGACCCGCAAGTGCGTTTGCTGTTCATTGGCTGTACGTTGATGTGGACCTGCAACAGCATGTATCTGATCACCATGCCGCTTTATATCACCCGCGATCTGGGCATGCCGGAACGCACAGTGGGCATTTTGATGGGCACAGCTGCAGCGCTGGAAATTCCCGCCATGTTGATCGCCGGCTACTACACGCGCCGTTTTGGCAAACGCAGCATGATGCGCTTCGCCACCAGCGCGGGGGTGCTGTTTTATATCTGCATGACGTTGATTTCCAATGAATACGCCATGATTGCCATGCAGCTTTTGAACGCAATTTTCATTGGTATCATCGCCGGGATTGGCATGCTGTATTTCCAGGATGTCATGCCCGGCCAGATCGGCATGGCAACGACGCTATTTGCCACCAGCACCCGTACAGGTTCGATTATCGCAGGGGCAGTGGCGGGTTCTGTGGCTGAACTGTGGGGCTATCACGCGGTGTTTTATGTGGCGGTGCTCAGCGTCTGTACGGCGCTGGCGTGTTGTTTTCGCATGAAGGACGTCTGACGGCCCAGCGCCAACCCTGCAATGATGAACTGCTTTATCGCTTTTCAAAAACAGCCCGCTTTTGCGGGCTGTTTTATTTTCTACAGCCAATGAAATTAGACATAATGTATGAATTAGTGTTAGATACTGGCGTTGTTAGACTTAAAATCTAAATATTGTTTGACATTTGCATCGATTGAATTCTAAATTGGACCAACAGAAAGAAGTCCATCACAAATTTATACATTTAGTCCAATTTAGTCATCAGGAGACCGCCGTGCATCCGCATCCAGCCAGCAAGTACCGCGCTTTCAGCCCCATTGCCTTGCCCGATCGTACCTGGCCCAATCAGCGTATTACCCACCCTCCTGTCTGGATGAGCACGGACCTGCGCGACGGCAACCAGTCCCTGATCGAGCCAATGAATGGCGAGAAAAAGCTGCGCATGTTCAAGATGCTGGTTGCGATCGGCTTCAAAGAGATCGAAGTCGCCTTCCCTTCCGCTTCGCAAACCGATTACGACTTCGTGCGCAAGCTGATTGAAGAACGTCACGTACCAGAAGATGTGACCATTGAAGTGCTGACGCAGTCGCGGGAAGACCTGATCAAGCGCAGTGTGGAGTCGCTGGTGGGTTCGCGCCGCGCCATCGTGCACTTGTATAACCCCATCGCTCCGGCCTGGCGACGCATTGTGTTCGATACCGATCGCGAAGGGGTAAAGCAACTGGCACTGGAAGGCACCCGCCTCGTCCGCCAGTACACCGCGCAGTATCCAGAGACCGACTGGGTCTATCAGTACTCGCCAGAGACCTTCTCTGCCACCGAGCCTGAATTTGCGTTGGAAGTTTGCAACGCCGTCATCGAGCTGTGGCAACCCACGCCGGAACGCAAGATGATCATCAACCTGCCGGCCACGGTAGAGATGTCTACCCCAAACACCTATGCCGATCAGATTGAATGGATGAGCCGCAATCTGGCACGGCGCGACAGCGTGATTCTGTCTGTTCATCCGCATAACGACCGCGGTACCGCCGTGGCCGCGGCCGAACTGGCTGTCATGGCCGGCGCGGATCGGGTAGAAGGCTGCCTGTTTGGCAATGGTGAGCGCACGGGCAATGTCGATCTGGTGACGCTGGGCATGAACCTGTACAGCCAGGGCGTGCATCCGGGGCTGGATTTCAGCCAGATCGATACCATCCGGGAAGTGGTGGAACACTGCAACCAGTTGCCGGTGCATCCGCGCCACCCGTATGCCGGGGATCTGGTGTACACCGCGTTTTCCGGCTCACATCAGGACGCTATCAAAAAGGGGCTGGCCAGGCAAAAGGCCGACGAATTCTGGGATGTACCCTACCTGCCCATCGACCCGGCCGATGTCGGCCGCACTTACGATGCCGTGATCCGCGTAAACAGCCAGTCCGGCAAGGGCGGCGTGGCCTTTGTGCTGCAACAGGAATACGGCTTTGAAATGCCCCGCCGGATGCAGATTGAGTTCAGCCGCGCCATCCAGCGCGTGTCTGACGAGACCGGGCGCGAGATCACCAGCGCCGACATTCATGAGATCTTTACCCAGGAATATCTGCGTGCGGTCGAACCCTGGACCTACTACGCCCACCATCTGCACAGCGCCAAAGCGGGCGGCATTGCCATTACCGCCGATATCGCCCTGGCGGGCCAGCGCGTCCAGTTGCATGGCGAGGGCAAAGGCCCGCTGGAAGCCTTTGTCCGGGCACTGGATGGCAAGGCGCATATTGTCGAATACCACGAGCATTCGCTGGGTAAAGGTGAAGACGCCCGCGCCGCGTGCTATGTGGAACTGCGCGTACCCGATGGACGTACGCTGTATGGCGTAGGGGTAGATAGCGATATTGTGACTGCGGCGATCAAAGCGGTACTCAGCGGCCTGAACCGCGCGGCGCAAGGCTGAAATACCGAGCGGGAACAAAAAAGCCGGGCATACCCGGCTTTTTTGTTGCTGCGTGCCTCATGTTGCTGACTAGCACTTGCGGTAGTTCAGATGCGTGTCTTCAGACAGCATATGCCCCATGCGCACGCGCTTGGTTTCCAGATAGTGGATGTTCTCTTTGTTAGGCACCACTTGATGCACCACCCGCTCTACCACCGGCACACCCGCCGCTTCCAGCGCGGCCAGTTTTTTCGGATTGTTACTCATCAAGCGAACTGAGCGGATACCCAGATCGAGCAAAATTTCGGCCGCAGCGTCATAGCTGCGCGCATCCACCGGCAAACCCTGGGCGGTGTTGGCATCGACCGTATCCATGCCCTGGTCTTGCAAGGCATAGGCCTGAATCTTGTGTGCCAGACCAATGCCCCGCCCTTCCTGGCCGCGCAGGTACAACATGACGCCGGAACCCACCTTGTTGATGCGTTCCAGCGCCATATCCAGTTGTTCGCCGCAATCACAACGCAGTGAACCGAACACATCTCCGGTCAGACACTCAGAATGCAGCCGCACCAGCACGGCCTCACGGTTGGCCACCTCGCCAGCCACCAGCGCCACATGTTCCACACCATCAAGGCGCGAGCGATAGACGTACGCAGTGAATTCACCATGTTTGGTGGGCAAACGGGAACTGGCAACAAAATCAGCCAGTTTCAGGGCCGCTTCAAGCGGCTCGGTAGCCTGGGATGGGGGCATTTGGGCTATTCCGCGAGCAAAGTCTGTATTGAAATCACATATCATGATGGAGCCATCATCAAGATATTCAATACCAACCGGCCACAAGCCGCCTCAAATCAGGATTCGTTATATGGATTTACCCGCTCTGCAGCAGCAACTCAGAGACTTTGTCGCCGCGCGTGACTGGGCTCGTTATCACACCCCCAAGAACCTGGTCATGGCCATGTCGGTGGAAATGGCAGAACTGGTGGAGCACTTTCAATGGCTGACGCCAGAAGAATCTGTGGCGCTGGCCCAAGACGATGCCAAACGTGACCTGGTTGAACAAGAAATGGCAGACGTGCTGCTGTATATGCTGCAATTGGCGGACGTGATGAATGTGGATATTGAAGCGGCGATATTGCGCAAGATGAAGCTGAACGGGATCAAGCATCCGCCAAAGGTGTGAAGTGCGCAGCGGGCCAGCCCCCAAAACAAAAAACCGGCATAAGGCCGGTTTTTTGTTGCATTCCACAATCACCACCTACTGCTTTTGCTGCAGCAAATCCCGAATCTCACGCAGCAGTTGCACGTCTTCTGGTGTGGGTGCCGGGGCTGCCGGCGCGGCTTCTTCTGCGCGCTTCATGCTGTTCAAGCCTTTGACCAGCAAGAACACCGCAAATGCCACGATCACAAAGCTGATGGCAATGTTGATGAAGTTGCCGTAGTTCAGCGTGACGGCGCCGGCTTTCTGCGCGGCTTCCAGCGTGGCGTAGGGGCCAGGGGTTTTGTCGCTTTCGCGCAGCAAGACATACAGATTGCTGAAATCGACCTTGCCCAGAATCAGGCCAATAGGCGGCATGATAATGTCTTTGACCAGCGAATCCACAATCTTGCCAAAGGCCGCGCCAATGATCACACCCACGGCCAGATCAACCACATTGCCGCGCATGGCAAATTCTTTGAATTCTTTCAACATGTGCGCATACCCTCAAATGAACGTGCAATGAATATGGCATAAAGCCTGCCAGGATGCTGACGGGCTGTCAATGTCGCACCGTATTATCTGCCCCGCTTGTTACCCGCTTTTTGGCGGGCCAGAAAACAGGTGATCTCTTCACGATCGTGATAAAGATGTTTGGCCGTGAGTGTGTAGCGGATATCGGCCGCGCCCAGAATCTGGTCGATCAGGTCAAAACAGCGCTCCACCTCAGTCCAGCGTTTCTTCATGGGCAGCTTGAGATTGAACACCGCCATGCGCGCCTGACCGTGTGCTACCCATTGCGCAATCAATTGCGCCACCCGCGCAGGTTGTTCAATCATGTCGCACACCAGCCAGTCCACCGGGTTTTGTGGCCTGAATTTGAAGCCGTCGGTACGCATATGTTTGACGTTGGGGTGGATGGCCATATCGCCCTTCATGGGGCCGTTATCAATGGCGTACACCTTGATGCCGCGCGTGACCAATTGGTAAGTCCAGCCGCCCGGGGCTGCCCCCAGATCGACCCCGGTCATGCCTGGCTTGAGCAGGCTTTCCGCATCCGGCACCAGGGTCATGAAGGCTTCAGCCAGTTTCAGGGTAGAGCGGCTGGGCGCTTCGGCGGGCATGCGTACACGCGGAATACCCATGGGCCAGTCACTGGTCGCCAGTTTGGGGTCGACCGAGCAGATCAGCACCCGGTTCATGGATGGGAAAAACAGATGCAGCCGGTAGCGTGCGCTCTCGTCAATCAAACTGTTTTCTTGCAGTGCCTTGCGTGCGATATCACCAAAGCGACGGCAAAAGCCGGAGAGCGGCTTGCCTTCGTCTGAATCCGGGTGCTCTAGCCAGACATCATTGAACGACGCCGTTTTGCCTGCCTTAAGTGTATCCACAATCGGGGTAAGGCGGTCTTTGTCACCCAACTGGACATCGGCCAGCACGTAAAGCATCTGCCGGGCAAAGATCAATTCTTTGGCGGCAGGCGGGTTCGGATCGGCCTCAGCGCCCTTACCGGGCTTGAACAAGGCAAAGCCGGGCGCGGTTTCCCAACCACCCGTTTGACCAGAGCGGGCTTCCCACTCCTGACGGCAGTCATTCTCGAAACCGGCCCGGCAATAAAACAGCAGTGCGTGACGCATAGGAACCTGAGGCAAATCAATCAAAGACGCAGGATACCTGACTTGGCCTGGTTCCCAAAAAATCAGGCTACGGCTTGCATTGGCACGGCGGCCGTTTTGCTGGCGCGCAGACGCAAGAAATACACGCAATAGAACGCATCCAGCAGGGTTGCACCCGCGCACAACACCAGCAAGAAGACGTCTTTGGGATAATGCATGACCATGAAGACCGACACCAGCAAGGTGCCCAGACTGCGCAACCAGGTAATGGTCCAGGCGTATCCCACTGTAGAAGGTTGTTGTACCAGCAAAATCAGGCAAAGCACGCTGATGATGAACTGGCAGACATAAGCCGAGCGCGCCCCGATGGGCGAATCGATACCGGATAACGTCATGCCCCAGTACACGGCGATGAAGAACACCACCGTGGCGCAGACCACGGCGTTGTAATGGCGCTTGAAGAAGTCCGAGGTGAATTGCTCACGGCCCAGCTTGAGCACCTGATGAAAGATAAACAGGTCAAACACCAGCCAGGCGCGGTAAGTCCACACCAGAAACACGCCCATATCTGTATGCAGCGGCACGCCCCAGACAAACTCCCACGCCAGGTTGCTGGCGGCGGCCAGGACGGCCATTTCTACCACGCGGTTGCGGTGGGCCTGCAGTAACACATAGGCGTAGGCCACAACCCACAGTAAACAACCGGCGGCGAAAACGGCCAGTTGCGGCATGGTGTAGATACTGCCGTCAATGCTGACGGTGTTGAACAGGGCGGACGGGTCGTTTGCGCCGCTGGCGATGGCAATCATGATGCGCTCCGTAATTTGTATTTTATTAGTGGTCATACGCGCGCCTGATGGCGCGATGCCTGTTGCCAGGCGGTCTTGCGTTAGAACATCTTTTCTTGCGGCAGGCGCTGCTTGATGCGGCAGTCGGCAACTGCAGGCGGCGCGCACGCTGGTTCGTCATTCCCGCGGAGGCGGGAAGCCAGTTGGCCACCGCAGGTGGCCCTTTGCGACCCACCGTAGGGTGGATTCGGAGCGGTAGCGACAATCCACCGGCTGCTGCCTTAAAACCTTGAACCGCTGTTAGCGCCTGACGGCGCGGTTGTTTTTGATACCCGGGGTGCCGGGCCCACGTTACTTTTCTTTGGCGAAGCAAAGAAAAGTAACCAAAAGAAAGGCGACCCAGCCTGGCGGCTATGGCTGAGCGAATCAAAGATTCGCACGCGCACCGGGCTGCCCTCAGTCGGTCGGGAGCCCAAAGTCTCCCGCCACTCCTTCGGCGCTGGGCTTTAACGGGGAGGGAAAATCAAAAGCAACCCCAACCCCAAACCCAACATCAACATCAACATCAACATCAACATCAACATCAACATCAACATCAACATCAAAGTCTGGCTTTTATACGCCGGGCTTGTTTCACCACTTTTTACGGCTGTATTTCCACATGCACTTGGGTCGGTGCGGGGCGGGTAACCGGGTGCAGCGGGGTATCCGGAATCCGGAACGGCGTGCCCGGGTCTGCGCTGGCCCAGTGTTTTTGCAGGCTTTCCATCAGCACCTGGCTGTAGGCCTCCACAAAGCTTTGCGCGGTGTGGGAGCTATTTGCCAGTTTGCGTTTAATGCGGAAAACCCAGCGCATCAGGTCAATCGCCCATCCCCACCAGTGCGACTCTTGCAGTCCCAGATATCCGGCAGATTGACGGCCCAGCAGCACGGCCATCAGATCTGGCACAAGACCGTGGGCGGCTTCTGGTAATTGGGATTGCAAAAACTGTACGTGCGCCTGGGCGAGTTTGGCGCCAGCGGGGGACGGACCAAAGTTGCGGCGTTCCAGCGCTTTCCAGAATTCGCGGGCGCTGGGGACGTCATCGGGCATGGCATCGGGGATAATCCCCAGCACCGTGCCGATGGTTTTCCACAGATACAACTGGTCTTCCTCATCGTCTTTGCTGACGTCTACACCCAGGGTGCGCAGGCCTTCTACCGCAACGGTAGAGAACGCCAGCATGGTCCCGGCCAGTTCTTCCTGATTGATCGGCATGCCCCATTGTTCGGGCCACGCGGTTTGCGGCCAGCCGCGGGTAGCAAGGGCGAAATGGCGAATGGCGGCATGCATCAGCCGCACTTTGCGGATGGTGAGCAAACCTTTGCCGCCCGCGTCCAGACCACCGGGCTCGGCGCTATTCAGAATAAAGCGTAGCGTTTCAGAAGCGCGGCGTTCAAAACGGTTGGTCAACTGGCCAGTGGCGGCCAGTACTTGCGCCCCACCCTGCTTGCCGGCGTAAAGCACCGGCAGCGAGCGGCACATGAGGCTGACGCCAAATTGCAATCCGAAACGGGTAAAAAACTGCTGCGCGCGATGAATGCGCGCCATATCGACCTCTGGCGGCAAGGTGCAGGTGGCATCCAGATACGCCACCAGCGGCGCGGGCGTGTCGGCCGGCCAGGGTTGATCAGTGTCCAGCCGGGCCAGTACCGCATTGGCAGAAGCAATATCGCCGTGGGCAATCAGATGCCGGATACAATCGTCCGCCAGAGGGTCGGCAGTACGCTTGAATTCATCCAGCAGAGGGTTACTCCAGACTTGCATGACAATCCAATCCTGACAGGCTTTTAAAGCGCCAGATCATAGTTCCACTGCAAAAAAATAACAGCAGCGACATGTATATGCGATGTAACCTGGCGACAAAAGAGACAAAAACGGGCGCTTTCGCATCACTTTCAGGACGAACGCGTGCGCACGGGCGACAAATGCGGCATTTGGCGTGATACTGCGCGACGGGCCGCCATTAAATGCCAAAGTCATATCCAGAGCCAGTCTTACATCATCAGCAGTCAGTCACACTGACAAAGCGCCGGAACAGCGGGACATTCAAACAAAATGAGCACAAGGCCAGCACGCGGCGCCGGGACAAGCCGCATCGCCGCGTATCTGCTGTTGCAGATGCTCTGCCTGCTTGTCTTTGCTTTGAGCGCTGCGCCAGCGGGCGCGGTGAATGTCGATGCGGCCACCAACGGGGTCGAACTGGATGGCGAGCTAAAAATCTGGCGAGACCCTACGCGCTCGGCCAATATCGATGAAGCTGACAAAGCTGCCAGTACCGGAAAATTCCATTCTCCCCATGGCCTGATGCGCTCACGTGGCTATAGCCGCGACGCCTGGTGGTTCCGTTTTGTGGTGCATAACGATAGCCCGCAAGCCATCTATAGCCTGATCGAATATACCGACGGCCTGATCGGCAGTGTCACCTTGTACACGCGCCCGCTTGGCAGCAACGGGCCGTGGCAACAACAGGCGTTCAGAAGCAGTCAGGGTGAAGAAAACCGCCCGCTCTCTACCATCCGCCCCGTGTTTCGCGAGCCTCTGGCTGGCCTGCAAAGTAAAGAAGTCATGCTGCAGGTTGTGTTCAACGGTCACGATGATATTGCCGGCCCCATTTACTCGGATTTGCGACTGTGGGGCGAGCAGCCGTTTTTCCGCGCTAACAATCACGAGATGTTTCTTATTGGCGGCATGATCGGGATCATGCTGCTGGTGGCGTTTGGCGCCATTACCGGCTTTGCCGCCACGCGAGACAAGGCCTTTCTGTATTACGGGCTTAACCTCGTGATGCTGACGATCTCCTTCCACAGCGCCACTGGGGTCTGGCCCCTGTTGCTATGGCACGGCTATTTCAGTTTCAAATTGCTGTTCTTTTGTAGTGGCATCTACTTTATTTGTGCCGCCCAGTTTGTACGGCATTACCTGCAGGTTTCGCGCTTTTCGCCCTGGCTGGACCGGGCGCTGTTGTGCATTGTGGCTATTGGCGCAGTCAGCAGCGTGGCAGCGCTGCTCGACCATGAACAGTTTGCGCTGGAAGCGCTCAACATTGGCGGCATTGGTTTTCTGATCTACATTGGGGCCAGTGTTGCGGCCATCCGCAATCGCGTACCTGGCGCCAAGTTGTTTCTGGCGGCATGGGCCACGTATTCGGTATCGCTTACCGTGACCTGGGGGCTGCGGGACTACGGGCTGATTGAGCACGATGCGTTCAGCTACCGCTTTATCTTTGTCGGCATCATCATCGAGATCATGCTGTTTAGCGTGGCGATGGCACTGCGGGTGCGCGAACTGCGCCGCCGCAAAGAAGCCGCCGAATCTGCCTACCGCCTGCATCTGATTGCTGAAGCAGAGCGGCTGGAATCCCTGGTGGCACAACGCACGGCAGAACTGGAAACCGCGCGTAGCCAGGCCGAGACCGCCAATCACGCCAAGACCACCTTCCTGGCGCACGTCAGCCACGAAATCCGTACGCCGCTCACCGCAATCCTGGGCTATGTCGAGCGTTTGTCAGACGAACGCGACCTCAATCCGCATCAAGCGCAATGGCTCTCGCACATTGGCGATAGCAGTGAATATCTGTTGAGCCTGATCGGCAATGTGCTGGACGTGAGCAAGCTGGAAGCGGGTCACATCAAGTTGTATGAAACACCGATGTCGATTTCAGCGCTGGTCCGGCAACTGCACGGTTTGTTCCATGAACAAGCGGCCCGCAAAGGCGTGGCCTTCGAGATCATTGCACCCGATCAGGGCTGGTTCCGTCTGGATGCCGGCAAATGGCGGCAGATTCTGGTCAACCTGGTGGGCAACGCCATCAAGCTGACGGAAGAAGGCAAAGTGGCCATTCACCTGGCGCATGAAGCGCGTGCCGGTCAGGGCCACTGGCTGGTGGCCAAGGTGATCGACACCGGGCCGGGTATTGCCACCAAAGATATCGAGATGATCTTTGCCCCGTTTGAACAGGCTGCGGCGGGCCGCCGCGTAGGTGGCGCAGGCTTGGGGTTGTCAATCTGTCGGGACTTTACCCGCTTGATGGGCGGACACATCGAACTGGACAGCACACCAGGCCAGGGCGCGACCTTTACGGTTAATGTGCCGGTCACGCCGGCCCAGCCTGTGCATGAATCCGGCCACCAGGACTGGCAAGGTGTGTTGAGCGGCCGCACGGTACTGATTGCGGAAGACCAGCCGCTAAACCGCGATTTGCTGAGCGATATCCTGTTGCGCGCGGGTGCCAACGTCATCAGTGCAGAAGACGGGATCGAAGCCATGGGGATCTGGCGCGCCAACGCGCGTATCGACATCATCCTGGCGGATTTCCACATGCCGTTCATGAATGGCGTGCGGCTCGCACAGAGCCTGCGCAAACTGGGTTACAAAGGCCAGTATCTGCTGGTCAGTGCCGGTCACTCGCCCGATGCCGAGCATCTGGCGGCCAGCGGGGTAGATGGCTGGGTCACCAAACCATTCACCCGTGACCAGTTGCTGCGCGCGTTGATGGAGAAAAACCCCGTGCCGCCGCAAACCCAACTCCCCGCCACGCTGGAAGACGCCGCTGCGGCCATGGGTTATACGCTGGAAAAAGCCATCCCCTTTGCCCAGCGTGGTCTGGACCGGATTACCGTCTTGCTGCAAACCCTGGCTGATGAAGAAGCGCTGCAGGACCGCAGTCGGCACGCCCACAGCGCCAAGGGCATTGCCGGGCAAATTGGCATGCTCAAACTGATGCGCGCTCTGGAAGCACTGGAACAAACGCCCGAGGCCATGCAACTGGCCGTTGCCCAACTGGAACTGGCTGCCGCCAGCGCCATTGTGCTGCGCCGGGCTCGCCAACTGGCTGCAGAACCGCTCAACGACGAAGCGGGCTGATCAAGCCAGGCTAGTGACGCGCGCAACACCCTGCTTGTATCGAATGTTGTCTATGGCAACTTGTTGTTATGCTGGGCTTGCTTCAGCAAACAGGCCTGCTTTGGTGCGGGTTGATGTAAACAAGTTCTTGCAACGGTGGTACTGCCATGGGTGTTTCTTTGTTGTCGGCGCGTCGTCTGATGCTGGGGGCCAGCATCCTGGCTGGACTGACATTTACCCTCCCCGCCCGCGCCACCCCGCTCGGCAGTTGCCTGGGTTACAAGCCCCAGGACAAGGTCGTGATTGTCGAAGCCACCGATGTCGGCATGCAGCCTGATATTGATGCCGCCGCGTTTGAACTCATCGATAGCGGCAGTATCCAGACTGTGGCGTTGCTTCCTGCGGGCAGCAATTTTGGCAGCGCAGCCCAGCGCGCCCTCTCCCTTAAAATGACCGTCGGCATTACCCTGGCACTGACCAACGAGAACCAGGACAAATTGCCGTGGCGCGGTGTTTTGCCGCGGACCAGCGTGCCGTCGCTTTACAACAGTCACGGCAATCTATGGCGCACGCCCGCAGAGCTGGCGCAACACGCCACCGAAATTGATGTGCGTCTGGAGTTGGCAGCGCAAATTGCCAAAGCACGCGATAGCGGCGTCAGCATCAGTCACCTGGAACCCCGTAGTGCATTCTGGCGCGCCAGCCCCATGCTCACGCGGGTGTATCTGGAACTGGCCCGGCAAAGCGGCTACGCCATGATTACCACCCTGGGCGACATGCCACTCGATCGTCAGCAAGCACTGAACCGCAACGGCCAGCGCGCCGGCATCATTACCCCGGATACCGCCAGCAGTTTGCCCGCTGGCAGCCCCACCGAGCGCGGTGACGACTACGCCGCGCTATTACGCCGCATGCCCGCTGGCATCAACGTCTTGTTTATTCGCCCTGCACTGGGTACGCCTGCGGCCAAGGCCGCACTGGCCGATCTGGCGCTGCGGCAGGCCGATTACGCAGCCTGGAGCGACGCCGATTTACAAAAATCAGCGCAGCAGCGTGACCGGATTCGTTTTACTGGCTTCAGCGCTTTGCAGCTATTGCAAGACAAAGTCAATAACGACACCGATGAATGCCTGATGCAGGCCTTCAATCAGTAACTTGCCCGCTTAATACCGCCCATAATCGAGCGCCACCGCCCCCATTCATGACAAGTCGGGTTTGCCTGAAAACAAATTCAAGCAAGCAATCTTGCGTGATGCCATCAAGTGCTGATTTTCTGACCTATATATAAATGCAAACGCATTCCATCCCGCTCCGGGTGGAACAGTTTAAAACCGCGCTTTTATATAAATCAGCCAGGCGAAGCTTCAATCCGGCTTGTGATCTAACCAAAGAACAAGGCCGTACAAGCTCTTCGTCAAAGAGGGGATATCCGTGTTTTCCGGTCGCGTGCTGCCTGCTTGCATTCCACTTGCCCTTGTCATTACCGTTGCACTTTCTGGCTGCGATAAAAAAGCAGCCGCACCACAACAGCCCCCACCCAAAGTTGCTGTCATGCAAATTCAGCCGCATGACCTTGAAACCACATTTGAAATCGTCGGGCAGACTGCGGGTTACCGGCAAATTGAGGTGCGCGCGCGGGTAGAAGGCATTTTGCTCAAACGTGAATACACGGAAGGCAAGCCGGTCAAAGCCGGCCAATTGATGTTCCAGATCGACCCGGCCACCTACAAGGCCGCGCTGGATCAAGCTGCGGGTATTGAGGCCCAGGCCAAAGCCGCGCTGGACAAAGCCACCGCAGACCGGGACCGGATCATTCCGCTCTATAAAGAAAACGCCGTTTCACGCAAAGATTACGACGACGCCATGTCAGCGTATGACTCTGCGATTGCCAATCTGGCATCGGCCAAAGCCAAAACGGAAGAAGCGCGCATCAATCTGGGTTACACCAGTGTTGTCGCCCCTATCGACGGCATGGCCAGCAAGCTTAATTTCTCTGAAGGTAGTCTTGTTTCGCCTTCAGCCAATGGCGGGCTGCTGACCACCATTAACCAGCTCGATCCTCTGTACGCCAATTTCTCTTACTCGGAATCCGACAAGCTGATGCTGCAACAGCAAGCACAGCGTGGCGAGATCGTACTACCGGCCGGCCAGCGTTTCCCGGTCAAACTACGGCTGGCCGATGGCACGCTGTATGACCGGTCCGGCACCATCGATTTCTCTGACAGCAAGGTCGATACCACCACCGGCACCATCAGCGCACGCGCCATCATCCCCAATCCGCAAGGTAAATTGCTGCCAGGCCAGTTTGTGCGTGTGCTGGTGGGCGGCATCATCCACAAGAATGCGCTGTTGATTCCGCAGCGCGCAGTGGTCCAGATTCAGGCAGATAAAGCGGTTCTTGTGGTCAATGACAAGAACGTGGTCGAGCCCCGCGTCGTGCAGCTTGGTGAAACCTATGGCACCAACGTGCTGGTCAACAGTGGCATGAAAGGCGGAGAACGCATTGTCGTAGAAGGCGTGCTCAAAGCACGGCCTGGCTCCCCGGTAGAACCGGTGACCGCCAGTGACGTGGCCGCCGCCGACGCCCCCGCCGCGGTTGCCCACACCAACGACGCGCAGTAAGGAGCGGTCATGTTCTCAAAGTTCTTTATTGAACGGCCGGTCTTCGCCAGCGTCATTTCCATCATCATCGTACTGGCGGGTCTGGTATCGATGAAGGCGCTGCCTATCGAGCAATATCCACAGATTGTCCCGCCCGTGGTCACCGTGACCGCCAACTACCCGGGCGCTTCTCCGCAAGTCATCGCCGAAACCGTCGCCGCGCCGATCGAGCAACAGGTCAACGGCGTGGAAAACATGCTGTACATGCAGTCCTCGGCCGCTTCCAACGGCGCCATGACGCTGAACGTCTACTTTGCCATTGGTACCGATCCGGACCAGGCCACCATCAACACCAATAACCGCGTTCAAGCGGCCATGGCGCAATTGCCGCAAGAAGTGCAGCGCCAGGGCGTAACGGTGAAGAAAAAGTCCACGTCCATTCTGGCGATCGTCACGCTGGATTCCGACAACGGCGGCCAGGATGCCTTGTTCTTGTCCAACTACGCCACGCTTAACGTGGTGGATGAAATCAAGCGGATCTCGGGTGTCGGTGATGTCTCTATCATCGGTAGCGGCGATTACGCCATGCGCATCTGGTTGCGGCCAGACAAGGTTGCGCAGTTGGGCCTCACCCCGACAGATGTCCAGAACGCCATTTCGGAACAGAACCAGCAATTTTCTGCCGGCAAGATCGGTGCTGAACCGAGCGACCCCCACCGCCCTCAGGAATTCACTTATACCGCCACGGCCAAGGGGCGTTTGTCCACGGTGAAAGAGTTTGAAGACATCATCGTGCGGGCCAATCCGGATGGCTCACAAACCCGTGTCAAAGATATTGCGCGCGTTGAATTGAACGCCAATGCCTACGACGTGGTGGCCAAACATAATGGCAAACCCAGCGTGGGGATCGCGCTGTATTTGCAACCAGGTGCCAATGCGCTGAAAACCATCCAGACCGTGCGCGCCAAAATGGAAGAGCTCAAGGTGCGCTTCCCGCATGGCATGACCTACGACATCCCGTATGACACCACCACCTTCGTGAAGATTTCGGTCGAAGAAGTGGTCCATACCTTGTTCGAGGCCATTTTGCTGGTGTTTGTGGTGGTCTATGTGTTCCTGCAAAACGCACGCGCCACATTGATTCCTTGCCTTGCAGTGCCTGTGTCTTTGATTGGTACCTTTGCCGGTATGGAGGCGCTGGGATTCTCCATCAACCTGTTGACGTTGTTCGGGATGGTGCTGGCGATTGGTATCGTCGTGGACGATGCGATCGTGGTGCTGGAAAACGTTGAGCGGATCATGAGTACCGAGCGCCTTTCACCCAAGGACGCAGCCATCAAGGCGATGGAAGAAGTGTCCGGCCCGGTGGTGGCCATTGTGCTGGTGCTGTGTTCGGTGTTCTTGCCCGTGGCCTTCATGGGCGGCATGACGGGCGTGATGTACAAACAGTTTGCGGTGACCATTGCGGTTTCCGTGGTGATCTCTGGTCTCGTCGCGCTGACGCTCACCCCTGCCCTGTGCGCGTTGATTCTTAAACCCACCCATCACGAGCCCAATCGTTTCTTCCGCGCCTTCAACAACGGTTTTGACAAGCTGACCAGCAAATATGTGGGGGGCGTCGCGTTCCTGAATCGTCGC
This sequence comes from Silvimonas sp., assembly GCA_030151005.1. Classification (GTDB taxonomy): domain Bacteria; phylum Pseudomonadota; class Gammaproteobacteria; order Burkholderiales; family Chitinibacteraceae; genus Silvimonas. The sequence goes on along the minus strand of JASLES010000177.1, from coordinate 12,793 downwards.
GTCGGGATTGCCTTCATCATCTTCGGGGCCATGATCATCAGCCTGTTGTTGCTGTTCAAGACCGTTCCCGGCGGCCTCGTGCCGGATGAGGATCAAGGCTATCTGATGGTGATCCCGATCATGCCGGATGCCGCCTCGCTCAGCCGGACGCAAGCCGTGACCGCGCAACTTGACGCGGCCATGACCAAAAACAAGGATGTGGCAGAAACGCTGAGTTTCTCCGGGTTTGACTTGCTCTCTGGCACTTATCGCTCTAACGGTGCGGCGGCGTTCATCACGTTGACGGACTGGAAAGATCGCAAGGGTGAAGGTGAAGATTCTTTCTCGCTGGCGCACAAGGTCATGTTCGCCGGAGCACGTATCCAGGATGCCGTAGTGCTGGCGTTCAACCCGCCCCCCATTACCGGTATGTCCACCACCGGTGGTCTGGAAGCGTATATCCAGAGCCGTGGTACTACAGACCCGGCAGCAATTCAGCAAGCGATCCAGTCGTATCTGGAAGCGGCCAAAAAGCGTCCGGAATTCTCTGCGGTGAGCACCACCTACCGCGCCACAGTGCCGCAAGTTTTCTTTGACCTTGACCGGGACAAAGCCAAGACACTGGGTGTGCCGGTGAATCAGGTCTTCAACACGATTGCCGCCACCTTTGGTGCCCAGTACGTCAACGACTTCAACATCTTTGGTCGTACCTACAAGGTGCAATTGCAATCGGAAGCAGACTTCCGCTCTTCTGCCGACGACATGCGCAATGTCTATGTCCGTTCCAGTAGCGGACAGATGATCCCACTCTCTGCCATGGTCACCGTCAAACCGGTGGTTGGGCCAGAACTGGTGGAACGCTTTAACGTGTTCTCCGCCGGCAAGGTCATGCTGACCCCAGCGGCGGGTTATTCCACTGGCCAGGCCATTGCAGCGGCTGAAGAAGTGGCCGATTCAGTGCTCACCAGCGACTTCACGCTGACCTGGATGGGTAGTGCGTATCAGGAAAAACTGGCCGGCAGTACCTCCGCACAAGCGTTCATTTTCGGGATCATCATGGTGTTCCTGATTCTGGCTGCGCAGTACGAACGCTGGACTTTGCCGATCGCCGTGGTCACCGCAGTGCCGTTTGGTCTGTTTGGCGCTTTGCTGGCCGTATGGCTGGTGGGTCTGAACAACGATGTGTATTTCCAGATTGGTCTTGTGACCCTGATTGGTCTGGCGGCCAAAAACGCCATTCTGATTGTGGAGTTCGCGGTCGAGAAACACCATGAAGGCTTGTCGTTGTATGACGCGGCCATTGAGGCGTCCCGTCTGCGTTTCAGACCGATTGTCATGACCTCGCTGGCGTTCATTCTGGGTTGCGTACCGCTGGTCACATCCAGCGGTGCGGGCGCCGCCAGTCGCCACTCGATTGGTACCGGTGTGATTGGGGGCATGCTGGCAGCCACCTGCATTGCTACCTTCTTTGTGCCGCTGTTCTTCCGCCTGATCATGGGGCTGGGCAGCAAAAAAGCCAAAAAGGAAGATCCACCGGCACCGGCCCTGGAACATCAGGGGGTTGATCATGAATAAGCCTGTTACCTTGTTTGCCACACCACGCCGTGCGCTGATCGCTGCCCTGCTTGCCGTCGCCCTGCCCGGCTGCGCCTTCATGCAGCCGGACAAAACCGCGCCGGCCACCGAACTGCCGGCGGCAGAGAAGATGCAAAGCGATGCCGGCTGGATCGACGTTCACTGGTGGGACCAGTTTGGCGATCCGCTGCTGGCACAGTTGATCCAGACCGCCCGCACCAACAACCAGAACCTGGCCCAGGCGGTAGCCCGGGTCGATCAGGCCCGCGCCGTGCTGGGGATCAACTCTTCGGCACAATTTCCGCAACTTGATCTGCAAGGCGCTGGCACCAAGCAAAAGGTCTCCAGTAAAGGACCACAAGCCACCCTGGGCACGTATACCGATTACCAACTGGCCGCTGCAGCCAGTTGGGAACTGGACATCTGGGGCCGTCTGGCCAATCTGACTGAAGGCGCGCGCCGCGATTTGATGGCGGCAGAGTACAACCGGGATGCGGTGTCGCTGGCGCTGGACGCAGAAGTAGCGCAAACGTATTTCAACCTGATCGCACTGGATGGCCAGCTGCAGATTGCGCGTGACACTATTCAGTCCCGGGTGGAAAGCTACGATCTGCAAACCAAACGCTTCAAGGGCGGTTTGATTTCCGAACTGGATGTACGCCAGTCGGAAGCCGAATTGAATACGGCCCAGGCCGCCGAACCCAACCTGGTTGGGGAGATTGCGCAGACCGAATCTGCACTGGCAGTGTTATTGGGCGAGACACCCAAGCAGATCATTGAAACCCTGCCCGAGCGCGGCAAGCGCATTGACGAAATCGGCCACCCGCCAGTTATCCCGTCGGGTTTGCCTTCCGATTTGCTCTTGCGTCGGCCGGATATCCAGCAAGCAGAAGCCACGCTGATCGGCGCGCGCGCACGGGTGGAAGCGGCCCGGGCAGCGTATTTCCCCACCATCAGCCTGACCGGGCTGGCGGGAGTGGAAAGTCTGGCGTTTGGCGATCTGTTCACGGGCGCGGCCAAGACCTGGGCATTTGCCGGCAATCTGGGCATGCCTTTGTTCAACGGCGGGCTAACAGCGGCGCAGGTTGATCAGGCGCGTGGCGTAGAACGCGAAGCACTCGCGGTCTATCGCGGTACCGTGCAAAACGCTTTTGGTGATGTACGCGCCGCGCTGGTGGTTAATGATCAGGCGGCCAAAGCCACAGAGGCACTGCAAAACAAAGTGCAGGCGCTGACCCGGCAGCTACGCCTTGCCAATCTGCGTTATGACAACGGGTATTCCAGCTATCTGGATGTGCTGGATACCGAGCGCAATCTGTTTGATGCGCGCTTGTCACTGGTACAGGCGCAACTGGCTGAGCTCAATGACCGGGTCTCCCTCTACAAGGCGGTGGGTGGCGGCTGGCGTCTGGCTTCAGACCAAAGCGCCAGCAGTGCACAAAAAACCACAAACTGATCTTTGCCTGGCACAAACACCGGCCCCCAACGCCGGTGTTTTCAGCCTCCAGCCAACGGCCCGCAGCCTGACAGATTGCGGGCCGTTTTCATTCATCCTGTGCACCAGCACAGTGCAACGCATCGCACCAGCAGCGGGAGCCACCCAGGATCGCATGGTGATCTCTCTATCAACCCTTGCCCGGATGCGGGCGATCACGGTACAGGCACGCATCCTGCTTGGGGCTGCAAGGCAAACCAGGACCGGGTTTGCGCAATATGCACCCTTTCTGTGAACTCGACCCCACACCGCGCCGCAGCAAGTTTGCGTGGCAGCTTGGGAATATGTCACAAATGCAAAACTAAAGACTTGACTGTAAGGGAAAGCAGCAGGTGTTCGCTAAAAACCGCCACGGGTAAGGTTGATTGAAGCAACTGTTATGGTTGATTTCATAGCTGACTGCACCCTTTGCGACCACCGTGGCAACGCCAGCCCAAGCGCGCCACAAGCCAGGACGGACCGGCACCAACAGCGCCCGCCATACCGGTTCGCCAGTCATGAACAAAGCAGTCATCAGAGGATGAAGCAACGTGGATATTTTTCTGCAACAGATCATCAATGGTCTGGTGATCGGCAGCATTTATGCGCTGATCGCGCTGGGCTACACGATGGTGTACGGCATCATGCAACTGATCAATTTTGCCCACGGCGAAATTGTCATGTTCGGTGCCATGGTGACCATTACCTGCATTAATGTCCTCATCGGTCACAACATTCATCTGCCTGGGCCGTTGATGCTGCTGGCGGGTCTGGTCATGGCCATTCCGGTATCCATGTTGCTGGGGTTTGCGGTGGAACGGATTGCATATCGCCCGTTGCGCCGCGCCCCGCGCCTGGCACCGCTGATTACCGCCATTGGGGTATCCATTGTGCTGCAACAAGTCGCCAGCCTGATCTGGGGCCGCAGCTACAGACCGTTTCCGGAAATCCTGCCGCAAACCGTGCATGACTTTCACGGTGCAGCCATTACCGATCTGCAAGTCGCCATCATTATTCTGGCCGTGGTACTCATGGCCGGTCTGTTCTTCATGATCGAGAAAACCCGGCTGGGACGCGCCATGCGCGCCACGGCACAAAACCCGGAAGTAGCGGGTTTGATGGGGGTGAACATCAACAACATCATTTCCATGACCTTCATTACCGGGTCTGCACTGGGCGCGGTGGCTGGCGTGATGGTGGCCGCCAATTACGACCAGGCACATCCGTATATGGGCTTTCTGATTGGCCTGAAAGCGTTTACCGCCGCAGTGCTGGGTGGCATTGGCAATTTGCAGGGCGCGGTATTGGGCGGCATTACCCTGGGGATTATCGAGAGCCTGGGTTCGGGTTACCTGGGCGATCTGACTGGCGGGTTCCTTGGCAGTAACTACAAGGATATCTTCGCCTTCCTGGTGCTGATTCTGGTGCTGGTGTTCCGCCCGTCCGGCCTGTTGGGCGAACGCGTGGCAGAACGTGCCTGATCCTGGGGAACCCGTGATGAACTTTGCTTTCCTGAAAACCCCGCGCCAACGACAAATTGCGTTGTTTGTGTTCGCGGCCATTCTGCTGGTCTTGCCCTGGGTGCTGGGTGCAGGCTTTGAAAACGGCAAATCCTGGATTCGTGCCGTCGATTTTGCGCTGCTGTACATCATGCTGGCGTTGGGCCTGAACATTGTGGTGGGCTTTGCCGGCTTGCTGGACCTGGGTTACATCGCGTTTTACGCGGTGGGCGCCTATTGCTACGCGATTTTCAATTCGCCGCAATTGCAGGCGGTCATGCCGCTGTGGCTGCAACATCCACCCTTTTTGATCATGGTGGTGTTGTGCGCGGTGGTGGCCTGCGTGTTTGGTATTTTGCTGGGCACGCCAACGTTAAAACTGCGCGGCGATTACCTGGCGATTGTGACGCTGGGTTTTGGCGAGATCGTGCGCATTTTCATGAACAACCTGGATCGCCCGATCAACATTACCAACGGCCCGCAAGGCATCAACAATATTGATCCGGTGCATCTGGCCGGTTACAACTTCGGCAAACCCATTTACTGGATGGGCCTGAAGTTCGAGATGGTGCACACCTATTACTATCTGATTCTGGCGTTCTGCTGCCTGATCATCTTTGTGACCCAACGCTTGCAGTATTCGCGCATTGGTCGCGCCTGGGTGGCGATCCGGGAAGATGAAATTGCCGCCAACGCCATGGGTATCAATACCCGCAACGTCAAATTGCTGGCTTTTGCCATGGGCGCATCGTTTGGTGGCGTATCTGGTGCCCTGTTTGCCAGCTTCCAGGGGTTTGTCAGCCCGGAATCATTTGTGCTGATGGAATCCATCATGGTGCTGTGCATGGTGGTACTGGGCGGTATGGGCAATATTCCAGGCGTGATTCTGGGGGCGATTCTGGTCTCTATCGTGCCGGAAATCCTGCGGGACGTGATCAACCCCTTGCAAGAGGGTCTGTTCGGGCGCCGGATTGTTGATCCGGAAAACCTGCGCATGCTGCTGTTTGGTCTGGCCATGATCATCATCATGCTGCTGCGCCCGGAAGGCTTGTGGCCTTCACGCCGCCGCCGTGCCGAGTTGCACCCCACCGAGACAATCGCTGAACAAGAGAAGTCCGACATACAGGACGCGGAGCGGGTTCATGGCTGACACACTGCTAAGCATTGAAGGCATACACAAACGTTTTGGCGGCTTGCACGCGCTCAACGACGTGGGCCTGACCATCAACAAGGGCGAAATCTACGGTTTGATCGGCCCCAACGGTGCGGGCAAAACCACGCTCTTTAACGTTCTGACGGGTTTGTACCAGCCCGATGAAGGCAAGTTTGTCTTCAACGGCATCAATCTGTTCCGGCAAAAACCGTATGTGGTGGTGGAAAGCGGTATTGCGCGTACCTTCCAGAACATTCGCCTGTTTGCCAATATGACCGCGTTGGAAAACGTCATGGTCGGCCAGCATGTGCGCACCCATACCGGCGTGCTGGGGGCGGTATTGCGTGGCCCGAAAACCCGCGCGGAAGAAGCGCGCATTCGCGCCCGGGCGCTGGAACTGCTGGCATACGTGGGCATTGAAAAACACGCACAGGAAGCCGCGCGCAATCTCTCTTACGGGGACCAACGCCGGCTGGAAATTGCCCGCGCTCTGGGCACCAACCCGACCTTGTTAGCGCTGGATGAACCCGCCGCTGGCATGAACCCCAAAGAAACGGTGGCGCTCAAAGCCCTGCTGGAAAAAATCCGCGGCGATGGCATTACCGTTTTGTTGATCGAACACGATGTCAAACTGATGATGGGGCTGTGCGACCGGATTGCTGTTCTGGATTACGGCAAAAAAATTGCCGAGGGCATTCCGGCACAGATCAAGAACGACCCCCGCGTCATTGAAGCTTATCTTGGAGTTGCCCCGGAATGAGTACACCGCTGTTGCAAGTGAAAGACCTGAAAGTGGCCTATGGCGGCATCCAGGCGGTGAAAGGGATCGATCTGCAAATCAATCAGGGCGAACTGGTGGCGTTGATTGGCGCCAATGGTGCTGGCAAGACCACTACCCTCAAGACACTGGTGGGCATGATCAAACCGGCGGGCGGCGAAATCCTGTATGACGGTCAACCCACCGCCAGGCTGCCCTCTTACGCCTATGTGAAGCATGGACTCGCAATGGTGCCGGAGGGCCGTGGCATTTTTTCCCGCCTGACCGTGGAAGAAAATCTGCAGATGGGCGCATACACGCGGGATGACAAAGCCGATATCGCCATTGATATGGAACGGGTGTACCAACTGTTTCCGCGCCTCAAAGAGCGTCAGAAGCAGCTGGCCGGCACGCTCTCTGGCGGCGAACAACAGATGGTGGCCATGGGGCGCGCCATCATGAGCCGCCCGCGTTTGTTGTTGCTGGATGAACCCTCCATGGGGCTGGCGCCGATCATCGTGCAGAAGATTTTTGAAATCATCCGCATGGTTGCCGCTGAAGGGGTCACCATGCTGCTGGTAGAACAAAACGCACGGCTGGCGTTGCAAACCGCTAACCGAGGCTACGTGATGGAATCGGGCAAGATCACCCTGGCTGATACTGCGGCCAATTTGCTGGCCAACGAGAGCATCCAGCACGCTTACCTGGGTGAGTGAGGGGCGTAAGTCCCAGTCTGCCGGCTGCAACCACCTTCACACGCGCCCCCACCACTTCGTCATTCCCGCGAAGGCGGGAATCCAGGTGTAAACATAGGTGCCGCAGGCACTGAAAATGGTTCGCCGATGAAAGCCCATTTGCGGTGGGCGTACAGGATTCCTGCTTTCGCAGAAATGACGAGTCTGGGGTATGCCAGTCTCCCCTGTTCACGCCACCAAACACCGTCCCCACAAAAGCAGGCACAATCCGGCACACCTTTTCCTGAACGTCGCCCTGCATGATCACCACTTCATTTCTGGTCAAAAACAGCCTGGCTGCGCTGATGTTGCCGCCGGGTTGTACTGTGTTGCTCGGCTTGCTGGCATTGGGTTTGTGGTCTCGCCGACCGCGCTTTGCGCGCGGTTTGCTGGTGATTAATCTGGCGGCGTTATGGATTCTCTCTACACCCCTCGTCAGTACAGCCTTGATTGGATCGCTGGAGCCGCCGCCGGTCTCTGCCGCGGCGCTGGCACAAGTGGATGCCATCGTGTGTCTGGGCGGCGGCACCTTATTTGGCGCGCTGCAAAACCCGGATGAACGAGACGTCAACGGTACCTCTGCTGAACGTGTGCGTTATGCAGCGCGCCTGACGCGCAGTACCGGCAAACCGCTGGCCGTGACCGGGGGTGCGGCTTATCAAGAGGCCGTCAGCGAAGGCGAGTTGATGGCACGCGTGCTGCAGCAAGACTACGGTATCCGCCCTGCCTGGGTAGAAAGCAAAGCCATAGACACCAGCGACAACGCTACATTTCTGGCCCGCAGCATGCTGCCGCAATACCGGCGCATTGCCCTGGTGTCCAGCGCATGGCATTTGCCGCGCGCCGCGCTGGTGTTCCGCAAGGCAGGATTTGTGGTGACGCTGGCCCCTACGTCGTATCAATCCCGCCCGCCGTTTAGCCTGTTGCAGTTGCTGCCAGATGCTCAATCACTCAACACCAGTTATTGGGCCCTGCATGAGTATCTGGGCATGCTCTGGTATCGCCGCTAATACAGCCAGCCTTACGCAGCGCGTGCCGCGGCCAGAGTCTGGCGGATACCCTCGGCATACGGTGTTTTGATAATCGCACCCAGCAACCGGTGCAAAGCGCTGTCATCCATGATGACGGGCTCGGTTTGCAGGTAATGCATCTCGACCAACTCCCGCAGCATGGGGTTGAACAGCCCCAGCAGCCGCAACCCCGTTTTGCCCAGCACGCGTGTACGCATGCGTGTGCCAGCCTGCGCAAAAATCTGTTGTGCCATGGCTTGCTGACTGATCACCCCTGCCCCGGCCAGATGCCACACCTGACCCCAAGCCTGGGGCGCTGCCGCCAGACGCACCACAACCGGGCCGACATCAGGTACGTAAACGAACTCATGCGGGGTATCGATCGGGCCGATCATATCGGCCGCTTTGCCGGCAAGCGCCGCTTTGAACACGCCATCAAGCAGGCTTTTCTCCACGCCTGGGCCATAAAAGTCTGGCAAACGCAGCACCGTGCCCTGAATACGCCCGGCAGCGTGGGCTGCAAGCAGCAGGTTTTCTTGTTCTAGCCGACGCTGACCTTTAAAGGTGTGCGGCTGGCGTGGGTGATCTTCCGTGACACGCGCTTGCTGTGGACGGCCATACGCGTACACCGTGCCGATCAGGACAAAACGTTTGACGCCGGCAGCGATGGCGGCCTCCAGCGTGCGTTTCATCAGCACTGGGTGCAGCTCAAATTGCCAGTAAGGCACGCCGACCGTGTAAATCACCGTATCCACGCCTTGCAGGGCGGTTTCAGTAGAAGCCGCGTCTTCCGGGTTCCATGTCACGCATTCGGCCAGCGGATCTGCCCCGAACTGCGCCTGCAATGCACTGTGCGAGCGCGCGATAGGCCGCCATGGTTGGCCCGCCTGTGCCAGTACCGCGCCGATGCTGTTGCCAATGGCACCCGTCGCCCCGACCACCGCAATTTTTTCCATGATCAACCCTCCTGTGAACACATCAATATTTACTGAACAGTGTTAACTAAACAGTGTTCATAATATATTGACGTCTCATTTCGTCAAGCCATAAACTGAAGTCATGGCTATTTCAGACAGAAAAGAACGACAGAAGGCGCAATTGCGCGAACTCATCCTCGACGCGGCTCGCGAAATCGTGGTGCGAGAGGGTTTTGCCGCGTTATCCATGCGCAAGATTGCGGAAGCTATTGAATATTCGCCTGCGACCCTCTATCTGCATTTTGAGAATCGTGACGCCATTGCCCGCGCCATTTGCGCCGCCGGTTACGCTGACTTTGCCCGTGAACTGGTACCCGCGATGGAAAATGAGCCTGATCCGGTCCAGCGTTTGCAGATCATGGCGCAGTCTTATGTGGCATTCGGGCTGGCCCATCCGGAGACCTACCGGCTGATCTTTATGGTCAGCCCGGAATACGCCAGTGCGCTGTCAGAAGGCAACGACGAAGAGCGCGCGGGTGAAAAGGCTTTTTTTGAACTGGTTGGCGCATTCACCCAATTGCGTGCAACCGGGCGGCTGCGCAGCGATAGAACCGATCTGCAACTGGCAGAAATGCTTTGGGCCAGCCTGCATGGCATTGTCAGCCTGAAACTCACCTGCCCGCTGTTTATCAGCCAGGGAGCACAAGAGATGGCACAACAACTGCTGCACACGCAGCTGTATGGCTTGCTTGTAGATGCCTGAATGCAACCGCAATACCCGCCGCGCCCGGTGCGCGGCACCATGAGGAGTTAGTCGTGCACTTTGAACACCTGGTCCAGATCAATGATCCGCTGAACCCCCTGCTGCAGGCCCTGACCGCAGAACAGGTCTGGCATGCCCTGCTCTGGCGTGCAGAGAAACCGCAGGATTTTCAGGAAGACATCACCGACGTGGTGATTCACGAACGCGGTGAGGATTTCCTGGTGCGCTCGTTCCGTTTGGGCAAGCTGCATGTACGCGACCATATTGAATGGGAACACGGCCGCAGTATTGAATTCAGAACCCAACCCAACGATGAACACTCGGGCGGGAATCTGACCATCACCATTGAAACCCCGGACGAAGCCCAACTGTTTGTGCGCTTTACCTACAACACGCCGCTGCCGGAAACCGCAACCCCAGGCAGCGACGATGCCAGCGACGCCTATTTTGCCTCGTACGTGAAATCGGCTTATCACGCAGCAGACGTAGACACCGTCCGACGGATTCGGGAACTGGCCGCAGCGGGCCAGTTGAGCCATTGAGTTAACGCAATATCCTTGCTGTCAGGGCCGGGCGTAATACCCGGCCCTTTTTCTTTCGGACTCAACAACATCATGCGTCAAGGCGCCATTCAAGCCGCGCTCGCCTACCTGATCTGGGGGCTGCTGCCGGTCTATCTGAAATCACTACATGGCGTCGCGCCGCTGGAGATCTTGCTGTGCCGCATGGTCTGGGCGCTGTTCTTTCTCGTTGGGGTGCTGCTGTTGCGACGCCACTGGGCATGGCTGGGCCAGGCATTGCGCCAGCCACGGCTGATTGGCATTTTCATGCTCAGCGCTTTGTTGCTGTCGAGTAACTGGTTTTTGTATATCTGGGCGGTGACACACAATCAGGTGATCGACGCGAGCCTGGGTTACTTCATCAATCCGCTGGTCAGTGTCTTGCTGGGCGTACTGTTTTTGCATGAGCGGCTGCGCGTGGGTCAATGGGCTGCCATTGCCGTCGCGGCTGCCGGCGTGGTGTGGCTGACCGTGCAGGCAGGTCACTTGCCGTGGATCGCGCTAGGGCTGGCAGGGTCGTTTGGTGTGTATGGTCTCTTGCGCAAAACCGCGCCGTTAGGTGCGCTGGAAGGGCTGACACTGGAAACACTGGTGCTGTTCCCGTTTGCCCTGATCTGGCTGGGTGTACTGGCCAGCCGGGGCCAAAGCGCGCTCCTGGGCGCTGAGACACTCATGCAAGGTTTGCTGGTACTCGCCGGCCCGATTACAGCCATCCCGCTGCTCTTGTTTGCTGCGGGCGCGCGCAAGATTCCGCTGTCATTGCTGGGGCTGTTGCAATACATCGGCCCGACTGTCCAGTTACTGCTGGGTGCCCTGCTCTGGCACGAGCCCTTTTCCGGCCCGCGCCTGGCCGGCTTCGGGGTGATCTGGCTGGCCTTGCTGCTGTATACGGCAGAAGGTTTTGCCGTGGCGCGGATGCGTAAGGGGTGAAGCGCACGGACGCGCTTCACCCATGGCCAACTTAGCGCTTTAGCCCCGCGTCTTCCCGTGCCAGGCTGGCAATAGCAGACCAGTCCGCCCCGTCCAGCCCCTGGGCCATGCCGCGCACAAAGCGGTCGCGCACGACGCTGGCAAACGGCAGCGGCACCTGGTGTTCCTCCGCTGCTTGCAGGACCAGGCGGTTGTCTTTCGCGCCCAGCGGCAAGGCAAAGCCGGGGTTCATGTAGCCACCGCTGGTAATGAGCTTGCCGTAGATCTGGTAGACCGGCGCGCCAAAGATGGTACCCGTCAGTACTTCCATCAGTTTTTCCGGCTCGACACCGGCTTTCTCCGCCAACGCAGCGCCTTCGCCCAAGCCTTCGATCACACAACTGATCAGGAAATTGCCAATCAGCTTTACCACTGCCGCTTGCTGGGGTTGCTCGCCCACTTCAAACAGTTTCTGGCCGACGGCTTCCAGCGCGGGCCGAACTTTGGCAATGTGCTCCGGCTTGCCGGCCGCAGCGACAAACAGCTTGCCAGCGGCAGCGGCATCTGGCCGGCCAAACACCGGCGCGGACACCAGACCGGAGCCATGCCGCACATGGACGGCCGCCAGTGACTCCACCAGCGCCTGGCTCACCGTGCTCATGCTGATATGGATGGCCTCTTGTGCCAGACCCGTCAGCAAGCCGTCCTCACCCAGCGTGACTGCTTGCAGCGCGTTGTCATCTGCCACCATGGTAATCACGGCATCCTGCCCTTGCGCCAGTGAACACGGGCTGGCCGCCCATATTGCGCCCTCGGCCAGCAGACCCTCTGCCTTACTTTTGCTGCGGTTGTAGACCGTCAACGTATGCCCGGCCGCGAGCAAATTATGGCCGATGCCAACACCCATACTACCAAGGCCAATCAGACCGATTTTCATGCTGGTGCCTCCGTCAATTCACAGCGGTTTACGCGGTGTCGAGCCTTTGGGCGCGGCACGCAGATATTGTTCGGGCCAGCTGGTAGTGGTGTGCAAAGCCGTGGCAGCGTGCAGCGGCCAGTACGGATCACGCAAAAGTTCACGCGCCAGCAGGACAAGATCCGCCTGACCGGTTCGCACAATATGGTCTGCCTGGGCGGGTTCGACAATCATGCCGACGGCACCGGTCGCAATATCCGCCTCGCGGCGGATCTGATCCGCAAAGCGGGTTTGATAGCCGGGGCCGACGGGGATCGGCGCTACCGGGACGGAACCACCGCTGGAGACATCAATCAGGTCTGCACCTGCGTCTTTAAGCCAGCGCGAGATCTCCACGCTTTCTGCTGCCGTCCAGCCACCTTCCACCCAGTCTGTGGCGGAGATACGCACCAACAATGGCAACTCGTCGGGCAAGGCGGCGCGCACGGTGCGGGTCACTTGCAGCAACAGACGGGCGCGGTTTTCCAGGCTACCTCCATATTGGTCA
>JASLES010000148.1 GCA_030151005.1 Silvimonas sp. | reverse complement strand
CCGGACTTTGCGAGAAGCGCAGGGAACCCGAAGGGCGCTATCGCAGGGGTCGCCTTTCTTTGGTTACTTTCTTTGGCGAAGCAAAGAAAGTAAGGTGCTCCGGCCACCGCCGGTATCAAAACACCGTGCCGTCAGGCACTAACATCAGCTCAGGTTTTAGGCCAGCCATGGTGGATTGTCGCCAACGCTCCGAATCCACCCTACACCCGCAGCAACATGCCCCCGCCTAATTAATAAACAGCCTCATCAGCAGAAACCATCGCCTTCCCCTTCCCCCGCGGCAACAAAATCGTCGCCACCAGACCACCTCGCGGGTGATTGGCCAGCAACAAATCCCCGCCGTGCGCATGCACAATGTTCCGGGTAATCCCCAGCCCCAGCCCCATGCCGTTGCTGTTGGATGCCCGCCCGTGTTCCAGCCGCACATAAGGCTGGAACAGGGACGGCAGCGCCTCCTCCGGCACGCCCGGACCATAATCGCGGATAGTCAGTTCGACTTGTTCTTCGGTCTGCGTCACCAGCACCTCGGCCCGGTTGCCGTAAAACAGCGCGTTATCCAGCAGGTTGCCCACGGCGCGTTTCAGCGCCAACGGGCGTGCAAAAACGGACACCGGGCCGCCGGCAAAGGTGGCGTCTTTTCCGGCCATTTGTGCGCCATTCACGAGGCGCTCGATCAATTTGTCGAGGCGAATCTGCACCGGGTTTTCGTGGATATCGGTGTCTTTCACGCTTTGCAGCGCGCCTTTGACCATCACATCCAGATCATCCAGGTCTTCGTGAAATTCGGCGCGGGTCTGGTCGTCGTCCAGCATTTCCGTGCGCAATTTCAGCCGGGTAATGGGCGTGCGCAGATCGTGGGAGATCGCGGTAAACAGCCGCTCGCGGTCTTCCAGATAGCGTTGCGTACGCTCTCGCATGGCGTTGAACGCGCGGGCGGTCTTGATATATTCGCGGCTGCCGGATTCGGGCAGCGGCACGGAGGGCATGCCCTGACCGAAAGCGTCCGCCGCTTTGGAGAGCGCGGCAAAGGGCTTGGTCATCCAGCGCACCACCAGGAGCGACAACAACAGCACTACGCCGACGGTAATCAGCAGCAAGACAATGCGGTCGTGCGCCAGCGGTTCGTCGCTTTCCATGAAATACGGGTCTGGCATCAAGGTCGCCAGATACAACCAGTTGCCAGGTTCGATCTCGGCCTGGATCACCAGGATCGGTGCCGGGCGCGGTTTAACGACCAGCGTGTTCTGCACCCAGCCATCGGGCAGGTCGTCCAGCGTGACACCATCATCCGCAACCGGCAGGTTGTCGGGCCAGGCAAAGCCAACCTGAAAATCCAGCAGCTTGGCGTATTCTCGGTGCAAGACGGCAACGATGCGCGCACACACTGCGTCGGCCAGCGGCGAGCCTTTGATGCGCTGGATGGGCACTTCGTTATGGTTCACGCTGACAAAAAAGCGCGTGCCACCCATTTCCCGCAACTGGTCGATCAGGATGGGCCGGTAATTGGGCGGCAAGCTGCGAAAAAAACGCAGCGCTGCGGCTGCGCTGCCGCCAATGTGTTCACCGGCATCCAGCGCTTCGGTCGAGACCTTTTGCCGGACTTCGCTGGCCCAGATCAGGTTGCCGACGACTTGCGTCAACAGCACGCCCAGTACCATCACTACCGTCAGCCGCCCCAGCAACGAGGACGGGATCACGCGCACATACCACGGTCGGCGGCGACCGTCCTCAGCCATGGCTGACCGCCACTTCGGCAGAGAACACATAACCCGCGCCGCGTACGGTCTTGATCAGCGCAGGTTGCTTGCCATCGTCCAGCAGGCGCTGGCGCAAGCGGCTGATTTGTACGTCCAGCGAGCGATCCAGCGGGCCCAGATCACGGCCACGGGTTTCTTCGGCCAGCACACTGCGATCAAGGATCTCGCCGGGGTGCTCAACCAGATACTTCAACAGTTGAAAGTCCAGGCCGGTCAGTTTGACGGTCTCGCCCGTCGGGTCAGACAGGGTGCGTTCAACCGTATCAAGCGTAAAACCATTGAAGCGGAAATACCGGGCCGGTGCGCCGTTTTCCACGCCAGCGCGGCGGTGGATGGCTTTGATACGGGCCAGCAGTTCACGCGGGTTGTAGGGCTTGCCCAGATAATCGTCGGCCCCCAGTTCCAGCCCGACAATGCGGTCCGTGTCGTCCGCACTGGCGGTCAGCATGATGACCGGCACGCTGGAGCGCTTGCGGATATGCGCACATAGCGCGAAACCGTCGGTGTCCGGCAGCATGACGTCCAGAATCACCAGCGACAGTTCGTCCTTGTACCGCTCGAACTCCGCCATAAAGCTGGCACCGTCGTGCGCCAAGCGCACTTCATACTGGTTTTTTTCCAGGTACGCTTTCAACAACGCCCGGGTTTTCTGGTCGTCATCAACGACCAGTATCTTGCGAGTCATAACTGTTTCCTTCCAGCGACAAAGCCCGGATTACTGCGGCAATGCGCCGTTGCAGTTCCGATGTCGGAATGCGGTCATCCAGAAAATAACGGCGGATCAAGCTGACGATGGCGTCTTTGAGCGCTTCATCGGTCGCCATCCGGTGTACCAGACTGGGCGCTTGTACGGCCTGGCCACGCCCAAACGTCATCCAGGACTGGCGGGCACACGGGTCCAGTGTGGATGGGTCAACGTCGCGCCGTACCGGCACGGAACCCTTGATCCGGTTATAACCAGCCTGCACGGCCGGAGAAGCCACCATTTGCGCCAGCTTTTCTTGTGCGTTCTGGTTGGCGTAATCCCCGGTGAACATGACCAGCGTATCAATACTATATAAGTGCGCGTCTGCCGTCCCCGGCACAGCGGTGCAGCCAAACTGGTCGCCTGGCGTCAGGCCCATGGCTTGTAACTCGCCTTTGCCCCAGTCGCCCATGATCCACATGGCGGCCTTGCCGCGCGCCAGATCGGCGGCTTCGTCTTGCCACGGGCGTTCTGACAGGTTTTGCGGCATCCAGTGTTTCAGCCGGCGCAGGCGTTCCAGCGCACGGGTCACGCGTACGTCGTACCAGCCATTGGCGTTGCGGCGAACCAACAGGTCGCGGTACATGGCCGGGCCGGTTTCAGACAGCAACAGCGTCTCGAACAAGGTGGCAATCTGCCAGGACTCGGTACTTTGCGCCAGCGGCGTGTAGCCGGCACGGGAGAGCGCATCTGCGACATGTTCAAATTCGGGCCAGGTGCGCGGCGCCGCCAGACCCAGTTTGGTCAACAGGCCCTGGTTGTAAAACAGGGTGTTGATGCGATGAATACCCAATGGCGCGGCCACCACATGGCCACGCATGCGGATGACACTGGCCACCGTCGGGAACAGTTTGTCATTCCAGTTACTGCGGCGGGCCACGTTGTCGAGTTCCAGCAACAGGCCAAGGTCCGCCCATTCTGAAATCGCCGGGCCAATCAGTTGCGCAGCATCTGGCGCTTTGCCAGACAACACACGGCTTTTCAGCACCTTCATGGCGCCCACACCAGCACCGCCAGGAATGGCCGCATCCTGCCAGGTTACGCCTTCGTCCTGCAGGCGATCAGCCAGATAATCTGCGGCGTGCCGCTCACTGGCAGAAGTCCACCAGTGCAATACATCTACCGTTTCTTGCGCCCAGGCAGGGGCCCCCAGACACAATGCACTCAGCAGCAGCGCATAAACGCTGAACCGCATGTGCATGCGTCTCCCCCCTTTTGCCAGGTTCTTGCTTGCATCCATCAAGCTCGCCCCGTGTTTTTTTCGCCGCAGAATAACGTAACGTAGCAACCTGTTTTGTAAAGAAAGATTGCGATTACTTGCGATCTCTATTTGCGCCCTGCGGGGGTATCCCGCGGGGAATCCTTGATTGTTACAGTCATTGCCGCCCGCAAGGGGCTCTGGAATGTAATAAACGGTAACATCCCAAGCTGACTGATTTGTTATTTTTCACATAATAATCAATATGTTATTTGTTTATTACCAAGAAGCACAAGCGGTTTTTGTGTCACGCAAAGGTGAATGCTAATTTCCTGGCCATGCCCCCAGCAAAACTTTTAAACAGGGGTAAACCTGAGGAGATCGACCGATGCAAAGCAAGAACATCATGCGTGGCGCCCTGGTGGCTGCGCTGTTGGCTGCAGGCGCTGCCCAAGCTGGCACCCTGACCATCGAAAGCTGGCGTACTGACGACAAAGGCCTGTGGGAAGAAGTGCTGATCCCGGCTTTCCAGAAACACTACCCGAACATCCAGATCAAGTTTGCCCCGACTGCCCCGACCGAATACGACTCCAGCCTGAACGCACGCCTGACTGGCGGCACCGCCGGTGATCTGATCACCTGCCGTCCGTTCGACAAGTCGCTGGATCTGTACAAGAAAGGCTATCTGGAAAAACTGAACGGCAAGAAGGGTCTGGAAAACTTCCCGGCATCGGCCAAAGTGGCCTGGGAAACCGACGACGGCAAGGATACCTTCTGCGAGCCGATCGCATCCGTTATCCATGGCTTCCTGTACAACAAAAAGATCTTCAAGGAACTGGGCCTGACCGAGCCGAAGACCACCGACGACTTCTTCAAGATGCTCGACAAGGTGAAGGCTTCCGGCAAGTACACCCCGATGGCGCTGGGTACCAACGATCAGTGGGAGTCCAGCCAGATCGTTTACACCAGCATCGGCGCACCGTACTGGAAGGGTGAAGAAGGCCGCAAGGCGCTGATCGCTGGCAAGGCCAAGTTCACTGACCCGGCTTTTGAGCAACCGCTGGAAATCGAAGCCAAGTACGCACCGTACCTGGCCAAGGGCTACAGCGCTCAAACCTACCCGGATACCCAGAACCTGTTTGCTTCCGGCAAGGCTGCTGTAGTGGCTGCTGGTTCGTGGGACATTGGTTACTACAACCAGAACGCCGCCGGTTTCGAACTGGGCGCGTTCCCGCCCCCGGTGCCGAAGGCTGGCGACAAGTGCTACATCTCTGACCATACCGATCTGGGCATGGGCGTGAACAGCAAGTCCAAGAACAAGGACGATGCCTACAAGTTCGTGGAATGGCTCGGCTCGCAAGAATTTGCTGACCTGTACACCAACAAGGTCACCGGCTTCTTCAGCCTGTCTAACCACCTGATCGCCGTGAAAGATCCGGTTGCCAAAGAGTTCCTCGACTGGCGCAAGAGCTGCGGTTCCACCATCCGTGTGAACGCGCAGATCCTGAACCGTGGCACGCCGAACCTGGAAAACGAGCTGTGGAACGTGAACTCGCAAGTCATCAACGGCAAGCTGTCGCCGAAAGATGGCGCAGCCCGTCTGCAGTCTGGTCTGGCCAAGTGGTACAAGCCGGCTCAGTAATCTGAGTTAGCGGTATTGCAGGTGGCCGTACGGCGGAACAGCCCCATGGGTTCCGCCCGGCCCCGGTGCGACGGAGACGCACGGGATTGGTCGGCTGCCTGTTGTTGTCGTTGTTCTTCCTCTCCATACCCTCGACTGTGAGTTAGGCCGGCGGTTCGCCGCCGGCGTTTTTTTTGGTTGTTTCGCCAGATGCCGTTACGGCGTTGTGGCGCGCATTAGATAAACACAAATAAAGAATCACCGACAAAACACGAGTGCCGCGACGCCAGGGCGCAGACAGTACAACTGGTACGGCAAGCCCGGGCAACAAAGGCAATCGTGTTTTGTCGGTGATTCATAGGGAGTTAGGCCATGAAACGGACGTTTCCCTGGCATATCGTGGTCTTTCTGGCCCCGGCATTTCTGATTTACCTCGTATTCAGCGCCTGGCCGCTGATCGACACCCTGCGTCTGGGGTTCTTCACCACCAACGACAATGGCTCGCAAACCTGGGCCGGTCTGGCCAACTACCATTCCCTGCTGTTCGACCCGCTGTGGTCTGAAGGCTTCTGGAATGCCATGAAGAACAACTGCAAGTTCTTCCTGGTGCATATGTGCGTCCAGAACCCGCTGGGGCTGTTGCTGGCCGCCTTGTTGTCGATGCGCGGCGTGAAGTTTGCCAAGGGCTATCAGACCGCCATTTTCTTGCCGACACTGCTGTCGGTGGTCATCATCGGGTTTATCTGGCAACTGATTCTGTCCCCGCTGTGGGGCGTGTCTGAAAAGCTGCTGGGTCTGGTGCATCTCGATAGCTTGTTCCAGCCGTTCCTGGGTCAGGAAGAAACCGCGCTGTACACGCTGTCGGCCATGTCGGTGTGGCAGTTTGTTGGTATCCCGATGATGCTGATCTACGCCGCGCTGATTGCCATCCCGGATGAAATCATTGAAGCCGCGTATGTCGAAGGCGCATCTGCCTGGCGCATTTTCTGGACAATCCGCGTGCCGCTGATTCTGCCGACGCTGGGGCTGACCACCATTCTGACGTTTGTGGGCAACTTCAACGCGTTTGACCTGATTTACTCGGTCAAGGGCGCGCTGGCGGGCCCCAATTTCAGTACCGACATTCTGGGTACGTACTTCTACCGCGCCTTCTTTGGCTATCAGAGCCAGATTGGCAGCCCGACCATGGGCGCCGCCGTGGCCACACTGATGTTCCTGGTGATCCTGTTTGGCGTGGGCGTGTATTTCTACTTTATCCAGCGCAAGCTGCAACGCTTCAGTTTCTAAAGGGAGGCACCAGAAGATGTCGCAACATAAAGCTTCCCGTTTCCTTGGCGCGGGTCTGACGCAAGTCATCCTGGCGGGTTATACGATCCTGGCGCTGTTCCCGATCGCGCTGATCATCATCAACTCGTTCAAGAGCCGCGGGGCCATCTTTGATAACCCGCTGGCCCTGCCGACCAGTGAGACGTTCTCCCTGATCGGTTTCCAGAAAGTACTGAAAGAGTCCCACTTCACGCTGTATTTCGGTAACAGCCTGACGGTGACGATTACCTCGCTGGTGCTGATTTTGCTGTTTGGTGCCATGGCCGCCTGGGCGCTGTCTGAGTACAAATTCAAAGGCAGCCGGATTCTGACGCTGTTCTTTGCCTTCGGCATCATGGTGCCGATCCGTCTCGGTACGGTCTCCATCCTGAAACTGATGGTGAGCCTGAGCCTGGTGAACACGCTGACCGCGCTGATCCTGGTGTATGTAGCGCAGGGTCTGCCGCTGGCGATCATGATCCTCTCCGAGTTCATGCAGCAGATCCCCAAAGAGCTGAAAGAAGCCGCCCGCTGTGATGGCGTGGGCGAATTCAAGATTTTCTTCCAGGTGATCCTGCCGCTGATTCGCCCGGCCGTCGCCACCGTCGCCGTGTTCACCATGGTGCCAATCTGGAACGACTTGTGGTTCCCGTTGATTCTGGCGCCGGGTGACTCAACCCAGACTGTCACGCTGGGCGTGCAGCAGTTTATTGGTCAGTACGTGACCAACTGGAACGCCGTGCTGGCCTCGCTGACCCTGGCTGTATTGCCGGTGCTGGTGATGTATGTGTTCTTCTCTCGCCAGTTGATCCGCGGCATTACCGCCGGCGCAGTGAAGTAAAAAGCCAATGAATGAATGACAGCTGCGGTAGCGCAATAACCGCGCACCGCGGCTGATCGAGGGAGCAAACAAGATGTCTCATGTAGCACTGAAAAACCTGACCAAATCCTACGACGGCAAAACCAACGTGCTGTCCGGTATCAATCTGGAAATCAACGACGGCGAATTCGTCGTGCTGGTTGGCCCGTCCGGCTGCGGTAAGTCCACCCTGCTGCGGATGGTGTGCGGTCTGGAAGAAATTACCGGTGGCGATCTGGAAATTGATCACCAGCGCGTAAACGAGCTGCCGCCCGCCCTGCGCGGTATCGCCATGGTGTTCCAGAGCTACGCGCTCTACCCGCACATGAGCGTGTACAAGAACATGGCGTTTGGTCTGAAAGTGGCCGGCAAATCCAAAGATGAAGCTGACACCCGCATCCGCAATGCCGCCAAAATCCTGAAGATCGACCATTTGCTGGAACGCCTGCCGCGCGAATTGTCTGGCGGCCAGCGCCAGCGCGTTGCCATTGGCCGCGCCATTGTGCGCGAACCCAAACTGTTCTTGTTTGACGAGCCCCTCTCTAACCTGGACGCCGCCCTGCGCGTACAAACCCGGCTGGAAATTGCCAAACTGCACCGTGAACTGGCAGCGACCATTGTGTACGTGACCCACGATCAAGTCGAAGCCATGACCCTGGGCGACAAGATCGTGGTGATGCACGATGGCCTGATCCAGCAAGCTGGCTCGCCACTAGAACTCTATCAACAACCTGCCAACCTGTTCGTCGCCACGTTTATTGGTTCACCCAAGATGAACTTGCTGGAAGGCGTGGTAGAAACCGCAACCGCCGACCACCTGATCGTGACCCTGGCCGGCGGCCAGAGCGTACGCGCCGAGGTTGATGCCAGCGCCGCCACCGTGGGCGACCGCGTGACCGTGGGTATCCGCTCTGAACACCTGTGGGAAGACACCAACGGCAGCGAGCGTTTCTCTGGCACCGTGAACCTGGTCGAACACCTGGGTGAATCCAACTTCCTGTACTTGACGCTTTCCACCGGCCAGGACCTGACCGTGCGCGGTCATGGCGACCGGGAAGTAAAGATTGGCGACGTGATTCATATCTCTGCCCCATCTGCCGCATTCCATGTGTTTGACCGCGATGGCAAGGCATTCAAGCGCCTCAAGCCAGGCAACATGGTTGCCGCCAAACGCGTTGGGTAAGGGTTGACCGAGTTGTTGCCTTACCAGAGGCTGTAGAGGGGAAAACGCCTTGTATGCGGATGCATGCAGGGCGTTTTTCTTTTGGGGAACGGGTTGTTCAAGGGCGGGTTTCAGCGCCTGCAGTGCCGTTGGTTGCAACGCCATTCCGGCCTTCGCCGGAATGGCGAGCTAGTGGAAGGGTCAGTTTCCAATTCCTTGCCTAGGGCACCACTGGATTCCCGCCTTCGCGGGAATGACGAAGTGGTAGGCAAGGTAATACATCCTTGCATGCAGCGGGGTTGGGGTTGTTTGTTGCCGTTGCCGTTGCCGTTGCCGTTGCCGTTGATTTTGATTTTGATTTTGATTTTCTCCCCTATCAAAGCCCAGCGCCGAGGGAGTGGAGGGAGACCTTAGGCTCCCGACCGACCGAGGGAAGCCCGGAGGGCCGCAGGGCTGGGTCGCCTTTCTTTGGTTACTTTCTTTGGCGAAGCAAAGAAAGTAACGTGGACCCGGCACCCCGGGTATCAAATGCCTTTCAAACCCGTGCCGCAAGGCGCAAACACTCTGGTTCTCGTCAGAGAACGGAGCCGTCCCGGCTCCAGACTAGATTCCGGCTCAAGGCCGGAATGACGAGGTGGTAGCAAATCAAACACCTCATATTTGCAAATAGCCCCTCCCCGCAAATGACAAACAAAAAACGCCCCCTGCAACAGGCGGCGTTTTTTTGCTTCCGGAGAGTAGCTTCAAAGGCTGCTTAAGCCTTCTCCCCACCCCGCATCCGCAAAATCCTGAACACACTCGGCAGTTGCCGCAAAGAACGCATCACCCGCGCCAGATGCACCCGGTTGGACACCTGCAGCACAAAGGCAATCTGCATAAAGCGGTCCCCTTCGTGCTCGGCGTTCTGCGTTGCGACGGACACAATATTGGCCTCCGCCTCAGCAATGGCCGCAGAAATCTGGGCCAGCGCGCCACGGGTGTTTTCAGTCAACACGCGGATCGGCACATCAAACAGGCGGCTGGAGTCCGGGTCCCACTCCACGTCGATGAATTTGTCGGCATCAATGCGGCCGCGCCCGGAAATCTGCGGGCAGTCGTGGGTGTGAACCACCAGGCCCTGGTCTTTCTTCACAAGGCCAATAATCGGGTCACCCGGGATCGGGTTACAGCAACGGGCAAACTGGATCGCCATCCCTTCCGTGCCACGGATAGTGACGGACGAGGTTCTGCGGCCCGCCGCCGCCGCTGCGGCCGTGTCATCCAGCCACTGGCCAGAGAGCTGCAGCAGGCGTTTGGCCACCACCACCGCCAGACGCTGACCCAGGCCAATGTCCGCCAGCACGTCTTCACGCGTGCGCGCGCTGCTTTCTTTCAGATATCGATCCCAGGTGTCTTCGGTGATCGGCAAGAATTGCTGGTGCAGCGTGGCAAAACCTTGCGCCAGCAAACGCTCACCCAGATGCACGGACTCTTCAAAGCGCATGGTCTTCAAAAAGTGGCGGATGTGCGAGCGTGCCTTGCCGGTGGAGACAAAGGTCAGCCAGGACGGGTTGGGCTTGGCATGCGCAGCGGTCACGACTTCTACCTGGTCGCCACTCTTGAGGCGGGAACGCAACGGCACCAGTTCGTGGTTCACTTTGGCCGCAATACAGCGGTTGCCGATGTCCGTATGCACGGCATAGGCAAAATCCACACACGTGGCGCCTTGCGGCAGGCTCATGATCTTGCCCTTGGGCGTGAACACGTAGACCTGATCCGGGAACAGATCGACCTTGATGTGCTCGAGGAACTCAACCGCATCGCCGGATTCTGCCTGGATCCCCAGCAAGGATTGCAGCCACTGGTGTGTCTTTTGCTGCACATCCGAGAAGCTTTCATCGCCACTCTTGTACATCCAGTGGCTGGCCACGCCAGCGTCCGCAATGCGGTGCATGTCTTGCGTGCGGATCTGGATCTCAATCGGCAGACCATACGGGCCAAACAACGTGGTGTGCAGACTCTGGTAGCCGTTGGCCTTGGGGATGGCGATGTAATCCTTGAACTTGCCGGGAATGGGTTTGTACAAGGCATGCAACGCGCCAATAGCCAGGTAGCAGGTGGGCACGTCTTTGACGATGACCCGGAAACCGTAGATATCCAGCACTTCAGAAAACGAGAGGCTCTTTTCCTGCATCTTGCGATAGATGCTGTGCAGGTTCTTCTCGCGGCCAGAGACGGTGGCCTCGATGCTGGACTCGGCCAGCTTGTTCTTCAGGCCATCCAGAATCTTGCCGACCACTTCGCGGCGGTTGCCGCGCGCGGCCTTGAGCGCTCTGGACAAGACTTCATAACGATTGGGGTAGGTGTACTTGAACGAGAGATCGTCCAGTTCAAGGTACACCGCATTGAGCCCCAGGCGGTTGGCGATTGGCGCGTAGATTTCCATGGTTTCGCGCGCAATGCGTTTTTGCTTGTCCGGCCGCATCACGCCCATGGTGCGCATATTGTGCAACCGGTCCGCCAGCTTGATGAGGATCACGCGCAGGTCGCGCGCCATCGCCAGCAGCATTTTGCGGAAATTTTCAGCTTGGGCTTCTTCTTTGCTCTGGAACTCAAGCTTGTCGATCTTGGACATGCCATCGACCAGTTCAGCCACGTGGCGGCCAAACTTTTCGGTCAGTTCCAGCTTGGTGATGCCGCTGTCTTCCATCACGTCGTGCAGCAGCGCAGCCGCCAGCGCCTGGGCATCCAGATGCCAGGAGGTGAGGATACTGGCTACCGCCAGCGGATGGGAGATATAAGGCTCGCCGCTTTGGCGGCTTTGTCCGCGATGCGCCGCTTCAGAGAACTTGAACGCGACGGCAAGGAACACCCGGTCTTCGGGTTTGAGATAGGCAGTGTCTTCTGTCAGGAACCGGTTTGCCGCAGCAATCACCGCTGGCGCTTTGGCAGCCAGGTCGGGTACATCAGCAGCAGCGAGCAACGCTTCCATAAGGGGACACTCCACCCCGGCCGTCGTGAAGGACGGCCGTTTCCATATTTAATATATAGATGTCAGGTGGGGTGAAACGCGCTGCGGATCAAGAGCGACGGTTCAGCATTTCACGGCCAACAAGGCCGGCAGCCATTTCGCGCAGGGCCAGCACGGTGGGCTTGTCACGACCCGGGGCATCCACTTGCGGGGTAGAGCCGTTGGCGATCTGGCGAGCGCGGTAGGCAGCTGCCAGCGTCAGATCAAAACGGTTTTCGATGCGGTTCAGGCAGTCTTCAACAGTAACGCGTGCCATATAAGTCGTTCTCCAATCTAACCGGGACGGGTCGTGATAACGCCGCCCCAAAAAACCAAAACGGCCATGACGAGAACCCGTTATGGCCTTGAATGGTGCTTATTGTACCAGATCAAGCTTTGAGCGAGTTCACGAGGTCCGCATGGCGCACGGCCTGACGATCGCCGCGCAGACGTTCGGCACGCACCACACTGATGATGTCGCGCACGGCGTCATCAATATGCTCGTTGATGATCACATACTGGGCTTCGCTGACGTGACCCATTTCTTCACGCGCCTTGGACATGCGACGCTGAATGGCCTCTTCCGGATCTTTGCCGCGCGCACGCAGGCGTTGCTCCAGCGTGTTGATAGAAGGCGGCAGCACGAAGATACCCACGGATTCCGGGAAGAGCTTGTGCACCTGCTGCGCGCCCTGCCAGTCGATTTCCAGCAAGATATCGCGGCCGTCATCGATGACCGATTCCAGCCACTTTTTCGAGGTGCCGTAATAATTGCCGTACACCTCGGCCCATTCGATGAAATCGCCCGCCTGGATCATGCCCTCAAACGCGGCACGATCAACAAAGTGGTAATCCTTGCCATCCACTTCACCGGCACGCGCCACGCGTGAGGTATAGGAAACAGAAAGCTGGATCTGCTGGTCAGCGGCAAGCAAAGCCGCCACCAGTGTGGTCTTGCCGGCGCCCGAAGGGGCGGTCACGACAAAAATGGTGCCTTTAGCCATTGATATGAAACCTGTGGGAAAACTTGTCTTGCAGGTTAGCACAAAGACCAGTTGCTGTTTACAAGCATCGGCGCAGAAAGCGGTTCCAGGCGGGCCTGGCAGAGCGCGCCAGGGCAATTCTGACACCCCCGGTCATAACCGTGCATTTTTCGCGATACTAAACATAGATACCTTCTTCAACTGGCTGTCTGATCGATTTCAGGTGAAATCGTTTGCACGAATTGTTGCTACTGTCCATTTTTTGCAACATTTTTTAACAGGCACCCAAAACGCCAAAAAAAGTAGCAAAGCAGCCTTCGACTACGGGGAACACCTTAAAAATTGGTATGTTTTTCACTGTGTCCAGTGTTTTTTTGAGCAAATTTGGCCAAATCGCATAAGGACATTTACCTAAGAAAAACACCCGACAGGTGTTCTACTGATTCCTGCAAAACACGCCCCTGCTTATCGTCAACGCACAGTTTCGGAACAAGCTTACAAGCAGTTGCACGCTTTTGAGCACACCTTCGGATCACCATTAATACATTATTCAAACCTAATAAACACGCGGGTTTGACTACATGGTGCCGATAGGTACACCGAAATGAAAGAAGCCCCAAGGCAGTGCCTTGAGGCTTGAAGGGAGGACCCATTTCACCATTCAACTTTCCACGGCCGACTGGTGAAGCGGGCAAGTTATTACTACGGCGGCAATTATGTAGTCTGCCGCTTTGTGTTCCCGAATGTAGCAAGCGTCGTGGCAGCGACCCTGGCTATTTTGAGTCCCCGTGCAGACGGGTTTACACACTCGAGCAAAGAGAGAGTACCAAAAATGGACTTCAAGTTCCGTATTACCCACTTCGCGGCAGCTGCCATGCTGGCTACCGGCGCGATGGCAATTGCTGATGATGCAACTCCGACTCCGCTGCAAGCCGCTGTAGGCAGCGTAACGTCCAACGGTTACTTCCGCGCAGGTTGGGGCGAAGCCGGCAAGGGCGGCAACATGCAATGTTTCGGCGTTGGCTATGCCAAGTTCCGTCTGGGTAACGAGTGCGATGCCTACGGCGAAATCGGTCTGGACATCCCTGTGTTCAACCAATCCAATGGCGCTGTGTGGACTGCACACACCATGGTTAACACGGACATTCCGTACTCCGCTGACTACTGGGATACCAAGCTGGCATTTGCCCAGAACTACATCAGCGTTGCTCACTGGGGCGACGGTGCTCTGAAAGATGCTGTGCTGTGGGCCGGTCTGCGTTACTACGATCGTCCTGACTTGCACATGCTCGATTACAAGTACTTGGTCGGTGACGGCTCGGGTGCTGGTATCGAAAACATCAACCTGGGTAACGACGTGATGTTCAGCTACGCTTTGATGCGTCCGGCTGACTCCAACGACCTGGGCCGCACCTGGCTGGAAAACCTGTTCAAGGTTTCCAACATCAAGGCAGGTCCTGGCGCGTTCACGTTTAACGCTGGCCTGACTGGCGCATGGCACTCCGACAACACCACCGTGACTGATGCCACCACCGGTATCACCACCACGACTCCGACTGCTCAAACCAGCAGCGGTTGGTACCTGTCGGCTCTGTATGACCACCCGCTGGGTGATGTTGGTTCCAACCGTATCGGTCTGCAATACGGCCGCGGCGCCAACGCAACTGGTAACTTCAGCAGCATCAACCAGTCTGCCAACACCGACGACAACACCCTTCAGATTCTGGATAACTTCACTCTGGAACCGAAGGACAGCAAGTTCACCATGCTGGGCCACGCTGTGTACCGTCAAGACAAGTACTCGTACGCCGGTGCTAGCAACGACACATGGTGGGCAGTTGGTATTCGTCCGCAGTACCACTTCACTGACATCTTCGGTTTCGCAACCGAACTTGGCTATGAATCGTACAAGCCGGATAGCACCAACGAAACTGAAAACATCACCAAGGTCACGTTTGCTCTGACCGCAGCCGCTGGCAAGGGCGCTTATGCTCGTCCGGAACTGCGCTTGTTCTACACGTACGCCAAGTGGAACGATGCAGCTCGCAACGACATGAGCAACCCGATGAATGCTGTTTCCAGCAAGGGCGTTCATAGCGTCTACGAAGGCAGCACCAACGGTAGCTCCTTCGGCGTGCAAGCTGAAGCATGGTGGTAAGAATCTGATGGTGATTGCCGTGTGAACGGTCCGGTCCACGCGGCAATCAATCAATCGGATGGAGGAGATCTGGCAGCAATGCCAAAGGATGAGACACGGACAGCGTCGCTACGGCGGGGTTGTCCGTGCATCACCTTGCGGTTGAAGTGTTGAAGACATAATGTGGTACCAGGGGTCCGGTCGCGCCCCGCCTGCAAGTCAAAACGAAACCAGAACAGCCGGCCATTCTGTTCGACCCCGGAAACGAAAACCAATAAAGCAATAACGATAGTCGTGATTTAAAAACCGGTGCAACGATGCACGGTGCTGTCACGCCCTGCCAGCGGCCCTTGTGCTGCGGTACCCGGGTTTGCAGCCGGTTTTCAAATCACGTGCTGTGGCGTCCTCAGGCGTAACAGTGTGTTGATCACTGCCTTTCTTGCCAGCGCAAAACATCGCGCCGGGGCAGTCTGCCGCAAGGTAGCAGCAAGAGCACGCTAACTTATAAGCCCCCGATCGTCTCCTGGCGTTCGGGGGATTTTTTTTGCCTGGCGCGGGCAACTGTTGCGTCAGCGCCATTCATCTGACCCGCTCACCAGAAAGGTCAACATCTTTAACCTTTCTCCGCATAAAATCCCATGCAGATATGACAACAGGCATACCCATTGCTTGTAAGTCATGGGGCCAAGCCTGTCTTTGCCCACACCACCCGCGCCGGCCACAAGCCATCTACGCGGATCGATCCATTTTTTCCTACAGGAAAAAAGCATGTCTACTACCCCGCATTCGCGGCCAGTTGTTCTGGCCACGCTCGCCGCGCTGTTCTGGGCCGGCAACTTTGTCGCCGGGCGCTTTTTGCACGGCCAGCTCTCCCCTTTGACCATTTCTTTCGGCCGCTGGCTGGTCGCTTTGCTGTGTCTGGCCCCTGTCGTCTTGCCGCGCTGGCGCACCACGTTGCCGCAATTACGCCCGCACTGGCGTGCCATTGTGGTGCTCGGCCTTGCCGGGATTGCACTGTGCAATACGCTGATTTATCGCGGCGTAACGCAAACCAGCGCCACCAACGCGGTCATGCTCAGTGCCTTTATCCCTATGGGGGTTTTACTGGGCGGGCACCTGTTTTGCGGCCTGCGCATGACCATTGCCCAGACAATCGGGACCGCTTTGTCCTTCTGTGGCGTGGCATTCATTCTGACCCGCGGACACCCGGCCGCCTTGTTGCAACTAACGCTGAACCCCGGCGACTTGTGGATTCTGGCAGCGGTGGTGTGCTGGGCGGCGTATACGCTCAAGCTACGGCACATTCCGGCCAGCGTAGACAAACCTGCCCTGCTCTTTGCCGTGATTGCCGCCGGGGCGTTGTGCCTGGCGCCCGCGGTGGCGCTGGAATGGTCTCTGCGTGGCCTGCCGCACGTCACCCTGCAAAGTGGCGGCGTGTTGCTGTTCCTTGGCGTATTCCCATCGGTGTTGTCTTACCAGTTTTATAACGTGGCAGTTGGTGGCCTGGGCGGCGCCCGCGCCAGCAGTTTCATGCACCTGATCCCGCCTTTTGGCACGATCATGTCGCTGGCACTCCTGAGTGAACAGCTGCACTGGTGGCATGTGGCTGGGCTGGCGGTGATCCTGGCCGGCGTTGCTGTCGCCAATGGGGTGTTCAAGGGGCATGGTTTTGCCCCGACGCGCCCTCTGCACTCCCGCTAGTCAACCCTGATTATTCGGCGTCCCCTCTGGCCGACACGGCTGCGGCCAGGTGGGGATCAATCAGGTGATAGCCGCCCTGTGCGTCTTGCACCAGCACCCGGTTACGGACCAGCTTCTTTAGGCTACTTTGTACCTGAGAGGTAGAAACATCCGTCAGCCCGACTTCCTCTGCCAGCCAGGACCGTATTTGCGTGCCATAAAACCGGCTTAGCCCTTTGGCCACCTGCATCAACAAGAGTCGGTCCAGCCGGCTCATTTCCTCCCACGCCAATGTCGCCACACTGTGGCGTTGCAAATGAGCCAGTTGTAGCTGCAAAGCCTGCTCTGGCGGGCATTCTGGATTGAGCACCAGGTGTTCCACCAAGGCGCGCAGATAATAGGGAATCCGCTGCAAACGGTTAAATGCGTCCAGCATCATTCCTTCATCGACTTGCCCCCAGGTAATGCCGTAATAGGAGCTGGCCAGTTCGCGCAGGACACGGCCATCCCCATGCTGGTTTGCGGTCAGTTGCTGGTACTGACCGACCAGGTGCCGGGCAAATGCGTCGCCAATATCCGGCAAAGTGAAAACCGTACTTTGTTGCTGCAACAGCAGCGGCAAGCCCTGGTTGCACCCGGGCAAGGTGCAGGAG
>JASLES010000135.1 GCA_030151005.1 Silvimonas sp. | reverse complement strand
GCTCGGTTAACCACGATGCCAAAGCGGTCTACCAGCGTTATCTGGGCTGGTATGACAGCAATCCGGCCAATCTGTACCCATTGCCGCCAGAACAAGTCGGCAAGAAGTATGTTGAAGCCATGGGTGGCATGGACGCCGTGGTGCAAAAGGCCAGAGATGCAGTCAACAAGGGTGATTATCGTTGGGCCGCTGAACTGGCCAAACAGGCCGTGTTCGCCGATCCGGGTAACAAGCCGGCCCGCGCGGTTGAAGCTGACGCGCTGGAACAATTGGGCTATCAGACCGAAAACCCGACCTGGCGTAACGAGTTCCTGATGGGCGCGTTTGAATTACGCAATGGCGTACCGCAACTGCCGCCAATCAATACCTCGACGCCGGACATGGTGGCGGCGATGACGCCAGAGCTGATTCTGGACTACGCAGGTATTCGCCTGAACGGCCCGAAAGCGGCCAATCAGAAGATGCGCATCAACTGGGTCCAGCCGCAGGGCAAGAACTACGCCATCGAGCTGGAAAACGGCGTGCTGCTCTATACCGCAGACAAGCAGTTCGACAATCCTGATGCCACCTTGACGGTCGATAAAGCGCATTTCGCCACACTGCTGATGGGCGATACGCAACTGGACAAGGAAGTGGCCGCTGGCAATGCCAGGGTGAGTGGCGACGAAGCCAGGATGAAAGCGCTGTTCGCGCTGCTTGATCAATTTCCGGGCATGTTCAATGTCGTTGCCCCCTAAGCACACTGCGGCGGGTGTTCCGCACGCGTGTGCGTGAACCCGTTGGCACAGGCCGACGTTTGGCCTGTGCCAATGTGCGTGATAAAGCCAGCGTGCGAGGCCAGAAGGGCGTAGGCTGGACAAGGAGACCGACGCGGCCCGTGTCTGTCTGCCCCTTCGAGGATATCGCTTGATAAATCGTATTGATTGGCCCTTAAGGAAAATCATTGATCATCATTCGAGCAGAGCTGACAAGTGCGCCAGGTGCATGCGCGATGCCCACACCGGGCAATGGCAATTACGCTGGATGGAGCGCGTCCAGATCCGTAACAAGATCGCCTGCAATCTGGGAACCTGGGATGGCTTGAGCAACTATGCCTCCCTGATTGAGGAATACGGCAACGTCGTTGCTATTCCGCAGTATCCGCAAGCCCTTCCGGGTGCTCTGGGTGGTACGTGGTACACCCCAAAAAGTTGAACGTGACACTGCCTTGCGGGCGTCGGTTCGGATACAGTTTTGCCCCTCTTTCTGACCGGGCGTCAGGATGAGTGCCAGCCCCAAATGGTCCCTTGTTGTGGTGTTTTCGGGTTAAGTTCTTGATTGTGCAGTGGTAAAACCAGGCAACCTTTCCAGGTATTTGTTCGCAGCAAGCATTTTCATCGAGGTATCAAAATTCGCTCAGTCTTACTTTCGAGACTAAGGAGCGACCTCATGTCAAAACCTGTCCTTGTTCTTGCCGCTGTTGCGTTGTTTGCCACCGCAACCGTATTTGCCGATGACACCACCGTTGTTGTCCAGCAGCCAGTTCCCGCGCCCGCGCCGGCACCCGTATTGCCCGCAGGCGGCGCGGTTATGGGTATGGCCGTCGGCGCTGCCATAGCCAATAACAACAATGATGAAGTCAACGTCAACGTGAACCGCTCTACCAATATTCAGCGTGACCAGGTGCAACACTACGAGCGCAACACCAACGTGGATTCCCGCCGCGACGCCAATCGTCCCCGCCGGCAGGGGCGTAATCGGTAACCGGCCGACCCGAAACCATGGGAACCAGCCAGACCGGTAACGGCGTGCGTGATGCATCAGGCCGCTGTCCTCCTGCCGATAGCCAGGCCAGGCCAGCCCACCTGTCTTTGCGGCAATGGGTTGACTACGGCCAGCGCAAACTGGGCTGGGCCACGCAACGTGCCTTGCTGGTGGTGTTCATTCTGTTGCAATGCGCGCTCTTTACGGGTCACCTGCTCTATCAGCGCAGCTATATCGAGGATCAGGCCGCCCGCATTCTGCGCAATACCGCGCTACTGAAAGCGGAGCAATTTGAGGCCGATATCAATGCAATGCGTTATCAGATGCGCGTCATCGGTAACGCCATCTTGCTGAACCATACGATCGCCACTGCGAATGCCGACCCGTTTCTGGTGCAGGAACTGAAACGGGATTGGCTGGACGGTGTCATTGTGTTCAATGCGTCGGGTGATTTCGTCGCCCAAAGCGCCGCGTTTCCGCTCAGTGAGGCCTTGAGCGCGGCCACGCTGGCCCAGCACAGTTTTCGCGGGCAACCCCTCTTCAAGTATCTACGCAGCGAAGACGTCGACGAAAAACTGTTTTACTGGCAGAGCACCGGCGCTGATCCGCATCTGGGCGGATTTGTGATTTATCGCGCCATCCGCGACCCTTTGGGGCGTTACCTGGGTGGTACGGTCGGCTACTTCAATGCCAGTACCATGGCAACGATGTTCCAGAAAATGGAAAACGAAGGTTTCTATATTGGCCATGAAGGGGCCATGACGGTGCTTGATCGCGATAACGTCATGGAACTTGCCCGTATGGGTGCCGGGCCCGTTCCTGGTTTTCCGCGCCACAATCCGTTGCTGGGGCAACTGCTGGCATATGCCAGTGATACCGCCCAGGTGCATCACTATGTGTCTCCTGTCGATGGCGTGCCGCGGATGGGGGTGTTTCTTAACATCAACGAAGGCAAATGGGTGCTCGGGGTTGGGCTAGCAAAGCGCGATATCTTGCATGGCTGGTACTGGCAGGTTTGCTGGACTGTGCTGGCCTTGATGATCACCGCTCTGCTGCATTGGATGTTGTTGCATTACATCCACGCCAATTTCATCCAGCGTGAGCGACTGGCGCTGGAAGCCAGACAGGATCCGCTAACTGGCCTGGCAAACCGCCGCGACTTCAATGAACGGGCGCGCAGTACCTGCAATCTGGCGCAACGTTACGGGTACCCCGTCAGTGTGTTGACCCTGGATCTGGATTTTTTCAAGCAAATCAACGATAGCTACGGTCATGATGGTGGGGATGCCGTGCTCAGATCTGTGGCCCAGATGTTGCAAGAACAATTGCGGGCCGGGGATATCGCCGCCCGCTTTGGCGGTGAGGAGTTCGTCGTGGCCATGCCGCATGCCGGACTGGATGCAGCGGCAGAAGTCGCGGAGCGGATTCGCGCCAGTTTTGCACAGCGCGCAGTGGCTTTCGGCGGGCAGATGATTTCTTTTACCGCCAGCTTTGGCGTCGCACAACTCAGTGCGGTTGAGCTGGAAGCGCATGAAGGCGTGCATGCCGCATTAGCCCGGGCGGATCAGGCGCTTTATCGTGCCAAGCGGGAGGGTCGCAATCGTGTGAGCGTGGAGCCCGGTGCTGCCGAGGCCTGGCATGCTGGCGTTACCCCTTGTCACTGAAGGCCATCCGGCCTTTTTTCCTGGCTGGCGTTAGCGCTGCCGGCACCGTACAGCGCGCGGATAGGGATTAAATCTCCGTGTAGTGGCGTGACAGGATACTGTCTCATCGTCCTTGTTACGAAGGCGCTCGCCCATGACGGATTCAGTCCTGCTTGCTGTTGCCCGGCTTAATACGTGGCAACAGTCCATCTCTCTGACCAATGCCACCGGGTTTTTCTTCGCGCGCGATGAGCGATTGTTCCTCGTGACCAGTCGGCACGTGCTGATCGATGAGCCCGGCAACCATTACCCGGACAGGGTTGAAATAGAGTTGCACACCGACGGTGACAATCTGACCCAGGTGATCGGGTTTTCCATTCCGCTTTATCACAATGGTCAGGCGGTCTGGCGCCAGGGTACAGATTCGACTGGTGCGGTAGATGTAGCGGTGCTGGAACTGGACCGCGCCGCCCTTCCGGCCAGCATGTCGTATCACGCGTTTACGCCGGACAACCTGCCGGATTTTTCGCAAGAGATCACCGTGGGCAGCTCCGTGCTGGTGGTCGGGTTTCCTTTGGGTTTTCACGATACCTTGCACCATATGCCAGTGGTACGGCACGCCATCATTGCCTCTGCCTTCGGCCTGCGCTTTCAGGGCAACGGTTATTTTTTGACGGATGGCCGCACGCATCGCGGCACCAGCGGTGCCCCGGTGGTGTTGCGATGGTCAGATCCGCAGCAGTCATCAGCAACAGCGCTGCCGTGGACGTTGCTGGGCGTGCATTCGTCCCGCATTGATATCAAATCCCGCGATCGTATTGAGGATGAAGAACTGGGGCTGAATGCAACCTGGTATGCCGATATCTTGCTGATGCTCACGGCGCCGTAGTTCTTCGTCACGTTGTCTCACATCAGATACGTGCCCGCCTGACGCTAAAGTCATTGTCACCTACGCCACCAGACGGCGGCATCGTCTGGGTGGTCTGCTGCGTATCAAGCACATTACGAATGGATGGCCAGCAAGCCTGTTGCCGGCCGAGAGGGATGATCGTGCATACAGGGTTATCAGCAGTCCGGTCGGGCCAAAGTCAGCGAGGGCCATCATGCTCAAGAGTCTGAAACGACTGTGGCTTGGCGGTATTTCCACTGTCAGCAAAGCGCAATTGCGCCAGCAAAAGCAACTCACCCGCATCTTGTTGGGCACAAAACGGCGCAAAACCCGCAAGAGTTCTTCTGCTGGCACCACCGCCAAGCCCGCCCGGCGCGCGACCAGGCCACCTGCTGCCACCCGGCTTGCCGCGCCGCTGGCGGGTCAATGGTTGAGTTCCTGGTACAACGCCCGTGTGGGTGATCTGCATCTGCCCTATCAGCGGCTGGGATACAAACTGTACTTGCCCAGACGCCACGCCAATGCCCCCTTACTGGTCATGTTGCATGGCTGTGGCCAGAACGCGAACGACTTTGCTCAAGGCACTCGCATGAACCGGCTTGCTGAAGAAAAAGGCTTTGCCGTGCTCTATCCGCAGCAGGTGCTGCGCCGACATGCACAGCGCTGCTGGCCCTGGTATGAAAAGGATGTGCAGCAAGGCGGCGGCGAAGTGCCGCTGATCATGGGTGCCATTGATAAGGTGCTGGCGCAATATGGCCTGGACGCGACGCGGGTTTACGTGGCGGGAATTTCTGCCGGCGCGGCAATGGCGCATGTGCTTGCCCTGCACTACCCGGAGCGCATTGCGGCGGTGGGTCTGCACTCTTGCCCGGTCTATGGTGCGGGCAATGGCAAATTGTCGGCACTGATGGTGATGCAGAATGGTTCAGTACGCGGCGGCAGTGGCGCCATGACCGATGCACTGCTCCGCTTCGGGGAGACTTTGCGCATGCCGGCAATCTTGCTGCATGGGCATGCCGACAAGGTGGTGCGGCCCATTAATCAGCAGCAGTTGGTTCAGCAGTTCATCGCCCTGAACCGGTTGCACAGCAGTGATGCCCGGCCGGCAGTGCTCAAGCGCAGCGGTCGCGGCCGCAAGGCGCAGAGTTATCAGATTGAGGATTACGTTGTCCGGCGCAAATTGCTGTTGCGGGTGTGCCGCGTGAGCGAGTTGGGGCATGCCTGGAGTGGCGGCGATGGTGCTATCCAGTTTCACGCTGACGATGGCCCGGATGCCAGTAAATTGATCTGGGATTTCTTTGCCCGGCATCGCCGGCCTTTGGTGCAAAGACGGATCGAAGGTTAGCGGGTCGCGGGGGTCAGCGGCAAGGTCACCCGTACCTCGACGCCGCTACCCGGTTTGCCAAGCAGTTCAAAAACACCGCTGCGCGCTTCAACCCGGCTGCGCATGCCGGCAAGCCCGTGGCTGCGGGGTTTGGTGATGGCCGTGCCATCCATGCCCTGACCGTTGTCACCAATGATGAGTCGTACAAACAACTCATCTGCCTCCAGCGTGACGCGCACTTCGCTGGCGCCGGCGTACTTGGCCGCATTGGTGAGCGCTTCTTGCGCGACACGGAACAAGGCCAGGCTCAGATCTTCATTCAGGCCAATGTCTTCCTCAAGATTGAGCTTGAGGGACCACCCGCTGACCGCCGCCATTTCATCGGCAATATTGCGCAGCGCTTCGGCCAGCCCGAACTGGGTCAGGATTGTGGGGCGCATGCCTTCAATAATGCGGCGCTTGGTCTGAATGCCCTCTTCCAGATAACGCCCTGCGCGCTGCAGTTTTTCGAATACGGCTGGATTGCTGGTCTGAATAGCCCTGGCGGAAGAAAAAACGTCAATTCGTGCGGCTGTCAGAATGGAGCCCAGGTCGTCGTGCAATTCGCGCGCCAGCTTGGTTTTTTCCTGTTCTGAGACGTCTTGCAAATGCTTGGCCAGTTCGTTCAACTGCGCGGTGCGCTCGCGGACCTGGAAATCCAGTTGATCGTTCTGGCTTTCTACCTGCTTGAGAACAATGGCAATGCGGGTCAGGCTGTCTTTGAGCAACTGAGTCTGAATGCGTAAGGCGTTCTCTCTTTCTGCCGCGGCAGAGACATCGGTGATCTGCAGCACGCACATGTGTTCTTTCTGGAGGAACGAAGACACGGCGATGGTCTGCCGGATCTGCACCCGCGGTTCGGCGCGGGGGTCTTCATACAACGGAAATTGGGTTTTGTTGAGCGCGCTGGAAAGTAGCGACGGCTGGCCCAGGGTGATTGCCTGTTCAATAGCGAACCTGATCCGCCCTTCTGCGGTCATGGGCCACAGTTCGTACAAGGACTGGTTAAGCGCGGCGTCTTCACTGATGCCAGAACGCTTGGCCATCCAGTCATTCCAGTGCGCGATATGACCGTCGCGGGTCAGGATCACGATGCCCAAAGAGAGCGCGCACGAGAGCGCGATAAATCCGGGGTCATTCAACGACAGGGGCGGCTCTGTGTTCATGGTCGCCATCCGTCAGCCTTGTACCGCTTTATCGATATAACGATCAATGCGGCTGAGCAGCGTCTGAAAGGACCAGATGGTCTGCACAAACGCCAGGTGCCCGTTGATGGAGTGTTTTTCAACGGAGAAATCGATCTGTAATAACAAGACGACTTCGTTTTCTGAATGCGCCGAACCACGGTGTTCCAGAATGTCGGCGCAGCGGCCAGACTGCAGAACAGGCAAAGAGATGGAAAAATGGCCTTCCAGCAAATTGGTCACCGTACCAATGCAGGCATTGAGAATAATGTTGCCGATCTCGGTCAGTGCTTCTTTTTCTACCTCACTGACAATGTCCAGTTTGACGGTTTCTCCCAGCATCAGCCGCACAAGATCCATGCTGCGTTCTTCCGGAAAAATCAATATCGCGTCGGCCTGAAAGTCCCCATCAAGCTGTTGCATGATGCTGTGGACCGGTTGATCTGCGCCGCCCAGAAGGTTGGGCGCTTCGTGGCGCGACACCATCCGGATCTGGGGTACGCTCAGCAGGACTTCCTCATTGACGATATTGCTCATGGCGCGCGCGGCGCGTCCCATTGCGATATTGAACACTTCGCCCAGGGTATCTCTTTGCAGATCATTGAGTGATTCCATGATCAGATTCCCGCCAGTATTTTGCGGATACCGGTGTCATTAATGGGTTTTTCCACCATGGCCACAAACAAGATGCCCAGCGATTGCACTTTTTTGCGCACGCTGTCCTGCACGTTGGCAGTCACGATGGCGATCTGTGCCTCGGGGTGAGCTTCGTGCAGCTTGACCGCTGCTTCCAGGCTATCCATCCCCGGCATGTTCAGGTCCAGGGTGATCAGGTCGGGCGGAGACGCAGCCGCAAGCGCTAGCGCTTCATCGCCCGTGGCGGCCTCAATAATGGTCCACTCCGGGTTGTGACTTAGTAGCTGGTTTTTCAGCATGATGCGAGAGATGGCACTGTCGTCTACCACCAGAACGCGCAGATTTTTACTCATCAAACACTTCCTTTTGCTTCAGTAGAGGTCTGGGCACTCAACAATAGAGGCAGGACGTGATCCCGGATGAACGGGTCATCGGTCTGGGCTGCAATGGCCGGCCCGAACTTGAACAACAGCTGAAACACCGCCGCGTGCATGTGCCGCAGGTCGCGTAATTCAACGATCAGCCCCGGGTGGTGCTGCAGTGTATTCAGAAGCAGTTCAACATCATTGACGCCGCTATTGCCAGAAAGCACGACCCTGACGGGTTGCGCTGCAAGATCAATGTGAATGGTCATTGGGTAATCAACGCCTGCATATCCAGCACCAGGACGACCTCGCCACGCCCGGAAAGCGTCGCACCAGTATAGATCGGCATTTGCGCCAGCACGCCTTCCAGCGGACGTACAACGGCTTCGACAATCTCGCCAATGGCGTCGACTTCCAGCAGGCACCGGCCGCCGGGCAGGTCCAGCGCAATCAGGTCCATCATGGCGCTGCGGGTGCGGGTGCTTTCGCCCAGCAGATGGGCCAGGTCGAGCACAGGGCGGATTTCGCCGCGCCAGCTCATGGTTTCGGTCTGTTTCAGGCGTCTGATATCACTCACCGGGGCTTTCAGGATTTCCTCGATCTGCCGTGCGGGAATAGCAAACCACTGTTGCTGGACGCGCACATGCAAGATGCGGCTTTGGGTTAGCCCAAGTGGCAGGCGCAGATTGAAGCGCGTGCCTTCGGCGGCGCGGCTTTGTACGTGGACTTCCCCGCCCGCCTTGTTCAGCGCGCTACGTACTGCATCAAGACCTACCCCGCGGCCAGAGACTTCCGAAATACGCTGCGCGGTACTCAGACCGGGCAAAAAGATCAGTTGTAGTGCTTCCGCTGAGGGCATGTCCGCCAGCGCGTCGGCCGTGACGAGGGCTCGTTCAAGCGCCCGTTGTTTGACCCGCGTGACGTCAATGCCCCGGCCATCGTCTTCGACGACCAGCATCAGGTGTTCATGGTTGACCGATGCGCTGACACGCACCCGCGCAACAGCGGGTTTGCCTGCACTGACCCGTTCCTCGGCCAGTTCCACGCCGTGATCCAGCGCGTTGCGAATCAGATGGACCAGCGGTTCGAACAGGCTGTCGGCAATGGTTTTATCGACGACGGTATCGTCACCTTCTATGTGCAGT
>JASLES010000134.1 GCA_030151005.1 Silvimonas sp. | reverse complement strand
AAAGCCAGAATCAGTTTGCTGGCCTGCAGTGTTTGCCCATCCATGAGGGTGACAGCGAAACCGTGATCGGTCGGTGTGGCGGTTTCGGCCCTTGCCTCCATGAAAGTGACAGAGGGGTAAGCCGCAACCTGGGCGCGTGCGGTCGCCAGCATGGCCGCGGGCGAGTTGCCGTCCTGGGCAAAAAAGCCGTGAGATTGCGGCGCAAAGCGGTTGCGCGGCAGGCCGATATCCAGCACGCAGACCCTGCGGCGGGCGCGGGCCAGATACAGGGCTGCAGACAAACCGGCAAAGCTGCCGCCAATTACGATGACATCATGATTCATGGGTATGTTCCAGCAAATGCGAGTGGCCGTGTTCCACCATGCGTTGATGAAAATCGGCACTGAGCGCCGCCAGTGTGACTTCGCCAAGACGCGCCAATAGCAGCGCTTCGGCTTGCTGGAAAGTCTGATCCAGCGCGGCGTTCACGGCTTGTTCGACAAGGCAACCCGGTGATTCCGTGCGGTTGCCCATGGCCAGCAAGGTAGGGCTGCCCAGCGCAGCGTAGATATCACGCAGGGTGATGTTTTCCAGGGGCATGGCCAGTTGCCAACCACCGCCGTGGCCCTTGCCCGAGCGCACATAACCTTGCTCCCGCAGGCCGGACATGATGCGACGGATGACCACAGGATTGGTCTGCATGGCACGTGCCAGGGTTTCGGAGGTCACTGGGGCGGCGTGCTCTGCCATATGCAGCAGCACGTGCAGTACACCGGATAATCGGCTGTCTGTTTTCATGTAACAAATAATGTTACGTAAGTGTGGGCGATGTCAACTCAGCCGTTTTCCGGACGTGTTGTGCCACGAATGGGTAGTTGTTTCTGTTTGAGTGGCGGAGCTTGAATCGGGGAGGGGGGCTGGACGAATGTGGGCGGAGATCACCCAAGTGGCCGGTGGCTAATGTACGGAGCCAGGCTAGCCCGCGTAACGGCCCCACTCGTCATTGGGTGCGGCTTGCGATGAACACGCTTTAGCCGTCACCGTGCAAGACCGTTACGATGTCATGTACGGTTCGCGGGTATGATCAGGGCATTGTATGTACTGCGTTCTTTTACGGTGAGAAAGCTATCGTGACCAAATCCAGCATGGCTCGTATTGCCCACCACCGCGCATCTCACGTGCGCATCTGGCGTTTGTTGCAAGAGAAAAAACGGGCGTCCGCCAACAACCCGGACGGCGCGGGAACCGGCCCCAAGCCAGTCCCCATGCCGGATATCTACACGCTGCCGCTGCCGCTGGATCAAGACTCGCCGGATCAAGGCAACAAATCTTCCTGAACGGGCTCAGGCTATAAAGTTCACCACGCCGCCATCGACGCGCAGAGCGGCACCGTTGGTGGCTGAAGCCTGGGGCGAGCTCACATATACCACCATATTGGCGACTTCCTCGACCTGAGCCAGGCGCTTGATCAGCGAGGTCGGGCGGTGGGTCTTGATGAAGTCTTGCTCCACCTGTTCTTGCGAGATTCCTTGTTCCTGCGCGATCTTGCCAAAAAAGTCCCCCACACCATCAGAGCGCGTCGGACCCGGCAGCACGGCGTTGACCGTCACGGCGCTGCCTGCGGTCAGTTGCGCCAGGCCGCGTGACAGTGCCAGTTGCGCGGTCTTGCTGACGCCGTAGTGGATCATCTCCGCCGGGATGTTGAGTGCCGATTCGCTGGAGATAAACACAATTCGGCCCCAATTGGCCTTGAGCATGCGAGGCAGATAATGGCGCGACAACCGCACGCCGCTCATGACATTGACGTCAAGCATGGTCTCCCAGCGTGCATCGTCAATGTCCGCAAACTCGCGCGGTTCAAAGATACCGGCATTGTTGATCAGGATATCCACATCAGGATGCGCCTTGATCACGGCCTCGGCCCCTGCGGCGGTGCCCAGATCTGATGCCACTACCGGAAACTGTGCCAGCGGGTGCGCGGCCGCCAGTTGCGTATGTACCTTTTCAAGCTTGCCTTCATCGCGGCCGTGCAAGATGACATTGGCACCAGCGGCAGCCAGCCCCTGGGCAATAGCCAGACCAATGCCGGATGAAGAGCCGGTGACCAGTGCGGTTTTACCTGTCAGATCAATACGCATAAACCATTCTCCGGAAGAACAACCAGATGGGATCAACGATCAGGACGCGCGCAGGGCGGCGCCCTGACGCAATCAAAAGCCTGCCAGAACAATCTTTCCGCGTGCGGTGTTACTTTCAAGCAGTGCATGGGCCTTTTTCAGATTGGCGGCGTTAATCGGGCCAAAGTGCTCCGCCACCGTGGTCCGCAACGTGCCGGCATCAATCAGTCGGCCCACCTGGCTGAGCAAGGCATGCTGCTTGATCATGTCGTCCGTACTGAACATGGAACGGGTAAACATGAACTCCCAGTGCAGCGAAATACTCTTGCGCTTGAGCGCGCGCACATCCAGTACATCCGGGTCATCAATCAGCGCCAACTTGCCCTGTGGCACCAAGGATTCCACGATCTGACTGAAGTGTGCATCGGTCTGATTCAGGCCGGCGACATAGTCCACCTGGCCGATACCGATACGCTTGAGTTCTTCTGAGAGCGGTTTGCTGTGATCAATCACCTGGTGTGCGCCCAGTTCAGTGACCCACTGTTGGGTTTGGGGCCGGGACGCCGTACCAATCACGGTCAGGCCGGTCAGTTGGCGCGCCAGTTGCACCATGATAGAACCCACCCCACCCGCAGCCCCGACAATCAGCAACGTTTTGGCAGAAGGGGCCGTGTTGTCCAGCACCTGCAGCCGGTCAAACAATAATTCCCACGCGGTGATGGCGGTGAGGGGCAGGGCGGCGGCCTCGGCAAAATCCAGCGTCGCCGGCATGGGCCCGGCAATGCGCTCATCGACCAGATGCAACTCGCTGTTCGTACCCGGGCGAGTCAAAGAGCCGGCATACCACACCCGGTCTCCGGGCTGGAACAACGACACCTTGCTGCCGACGGCGCGCACAACGCCGGCGGCATCCCAGCCAATGACCTTGGGTTCACCCTCGGCCGGGCTGACGCCAGCGCGGATTTTGACATCCACCGGGTTTACCGAGACCGCTTTGACCTCGACCAGCAAATCATGCTCACCCGGTTGCGGATCAGGCAGGGTCAGATCAACCAGTGCGTCTGCGGCGGTAATGGCCTGATTCTTGTAGTAACCCACGGCTTTCATGTTGTTGCTCCTTGATCGTGTCTGTTGGTGACGTCGCCTCTATGGCAGTGACTGACATCTTGCGCCGGGTAAGCGCATTGAAAAACAGGCCGCCGCTAGATTTAGTTTCAATTTATTATTGAAAGTAACCGGGTTTGTGGTGAGATCAGCGTGGTCAGATTTGAAGATTTGCAGGTATTTGTGCGGGCTGCGGAAACCGGCAGTTTCTCTGCCGCCGCGCGGGAACTGAACCTGACCCCCGCCGTGGCCAGCGCCGCGCTCAAACGGCTGGAAACCACATTGCGATCCCGCTTGTTTGTGCGCTCCACACGCAGCTTGCGGCTTACCAGTGATGGCGAGCGCTACCTGACCTACGCCCGCAGCGCGCTGGACGCGCTAGCCAGCGGCCAGGAAGCCATCCACCATGACAAACAGCGGATCTCGGGCACGCTCAGTGTGTCCATGCCCTCTGATTTGGGGCGCAGCGCGCTCCTGGGCTGGCTGGATGTGTTCCAGCAACGGCATCCGGCGGTGAGCCTGCAAGTCAGCATCAGCGACCGTCTGGCAGACCTCTACCGCCAGCCTGTCGACATCGCCCTGCGTTACGGCCTGCTCGATGACTCCAGCCTGGTGGCTTTGCCGCTGGTGCCAGACAATCGCCGCATCCTGCTCGCGGCTCCTGCTTATCTGGCTAGCCACGGCATACCCCAAACCCCCTCCCAGCTACGCCAGCACAATTGCCTGCGGTTTGTGCTGGCCGAGGTCACGCATGAGCGCTGGCGTTTCACCCAGGGGGAGGCCGACCACACCGTCAACGTGCAAGGCGACCGCGTCAGTGACGATGGCGAGGTGGTCCGCCGCTGGGTGCTGGCAGGTCACGGCATTGCCTATAAATCCACCCTGGATGTCCTGCCGGATCTGCGTTCTGGTCGCCTTGTCC
Organism: Silvimonas sp.; assembly: GCA_030151005.1. Lineage (GTDB taxonomy): Bacteria > Pseudomonadota > Gammaproteobacteria > Burkholderiales > Chitinibacteraceae > Silvimonas. The sequence goes on along the minus strand of JASLES010000134.1, from coordinate 2,079 downwards.
CTCTGCTGCCGCAATACGAAACCGAAGCCGCGCCGTTCTACCTGATCTGCGCGCACCGCCCGCAACTTTCCCCTACGGTGACCGCGTTGCGTGAACATTTGCAGACCTGCTTCAAAGAATATCTATTGCCCGCCAACCCGCATGCAGACTCGGTTTGATGCAAAAACAGCGACGTGGGTAGAAAAAATCTGCGTCAAAAGGCTTGACGGACCCCCAACCTTTCGGCAAAATGCGCCGCTCTTCGGGTCGTTAGCTCAGCTGGTAGAGCAGCGGACTTTTAATCCGTTGGTCGCAGGTTCGAATCCCGCACGACCCACCAAAGAATCAAGCATCAAGGCTGCCCCTCGGGGTGGCCTTTTTGCTTTCTGACGCCCACCTAGACTAGGTGTAGATAAAATCTGAAGCGTTTTTCCGCTACGGTTTATCCGACATGTCTCTGATAGCTGCGTTTTACTTCGAACTGCTGGTTTTGTTTGCGGTTCGAGCGATGGCCTGCTTAACCGACCCCAGCCACACCGATGCTTGAAGTGCTATAGACACCATTCGTTTTTGGGGTTGGCATCATCATTGGATTTTTCTGCCTGACGTATAGATTGCCACTGCTGTTCACTTCCGTAATGAGCAAGTAGAATGAACTGACGTACAAACAAAAAGGCAAGAGGATATGAGAAAGCAAGAAGCAGACCAGTCCTTTAATCTGAAAAGAGAAAGGATTGCCACTCAATGCGTTTGTTGTGGAAGTGAGAATCTGAAAAACTCGCCTGCTGTTCTCATGCCATTTGTGGCACATCGTACATTTGGTTGGGCACCTGTCGTGATTGATGATTCATGGGGTCTTGCCACCATAAAAAGCGGATACGCGTATTCAATATGCAAATCACTGTATTGTGGTGATTGCGGGTTCCTTTTTCTGGACATCAGATTTTCTGATAGCGAATTATCAAATCTTTACAAAGATTATCGTGGTGAGGAATATAACGCGCTGCGTGAATCTTATGAGCCCGGGTACACAGAAAGAAATAACAGCCTGAATGCTGGTATTGGTTATATTAAAGAAATTGAAGATTTTCTAAGGCCTCATCTTGCTTTTCCAATAAGCATTCTTGATTGGGGTGGCGATACCGGGAAAAACACGCCGTTCAAAAATGAAAACACGTCGCTGGATATCTATGACATTAGTAACAAGGACGTCATAGCCGGCGCAAAAATAGTCAGCAAGGATGAGGCACAATCAAAGAAATACCGACTGATTGTATGCAGCAATGTACTGGAACACGTTCCTTATCCATCTGATTTGCTTGATGACATAGTAAAAGTAATGGATGAAGAATCGGTGCTTTATATTGAAGTGCCTTTGGAAAACGTGGTCTTGAACAATAAGACAGATTTGCATCTGGTTAAAAAACACTGGCACGAACACATCAATTTTTACTCAGAAAAATCACTTGAAGTGCTTGTTCAACATGTTGGGCTGGAGGTGATCAGCTTAAAGCACATACAAGCAGAGGCCGGTGGAAAATCCAGTTTTCTTTTCCAGGTAGCTTGTCGGTTACCCGTATAGGCACTGTGTAGGTAGATTTGATGCAAAGAACGGCAAAGCAGGGAATTTCCTTCGGACAGAAAAAACCTGATTTATGCATGAAAACCAAAGTTTTATGTCTGTTTTTACGAAATTGTGCAAGAAACGAGTAGATGATTTTCAAAGACTCTTAATCCGTTGGTCGCAGGTTCGAATCCCGCACGACCCACCAAAGAATCAAGCATCAAGGCTACCCCTCGGGGTGGCCTTTTTGCTTTTGGGCCCACGCGAGGTATCGCCATGCCCGAAAAAAAGCCCCGCATTGCGGGGCTTTTTCTTTTCTTGTCGCCGGCGTTTGTTCAGTACTTGAACGCCAGTTTGGCCCAGAACGTTCGGCCCGGTTCATTGACTGGCGCGTCGCCGGAGTACCCAAATCCGGCGTCGCCGGCAAGGTTCAGGTGTTCGGCGTAGGTCTTGTTCAAGAGGTTATCTACGCCGGTGGTTAGCTGGATGTTTTTGCCAAACGCGTAACCACCGTTGAGCGAGAGCACGCCAAAGCC
>JASLES010000131.1 GCA_030151005.1 Silvimonas sp. | reverse complement strand
GGGGTTGCTTTGGTTGTGGTTGTGGCTTTTGATGTTGCCGTTGCCGTCGCCGTTGTTTTTGATGTTGAAGTTGCCTTTGATCTGCCTCCCCTCCGGCAGCGCCGAGCATCGCAGTGAGGGCCGGGGTTTCGGCGTAAGGGTGTTTGAGCGAAGCGAGTTCCCTGGAGCCAGCCGGCCCTCACGAGAAGCACAGGGAACCCGAAGGGCGCTGTCGCAGGGTCGCCTTTCTTTTGGTTACTTTTCTTTGGCGAAGCAAAGAAAAGTAACGTGCTCCGGCCACCGCCGGTATCAAAACCACCGCGCCGTCAGGCGCTAACACCAACCCTGCGGCCTCCATCCAGCCAACACAGCAGCACCTGCCAAACCCCCAAATAAAAAAACGGAGCCCAAAGGCTCCGCTTTTTTCCACAGAAACAAATCAATCCTGTAATTGCTGCAGCAAGTACAACCGCTGATAAATCCCGTGTTCCACCGCCATCAACTCATCATGCGTGCCAGCCTCGGCAATGTGCCCGTGGTTAAGCACGATGATCCGGTCGGCATCCCGAATCGTCGACAAACGGTGCGCAATGGAAATCATCGTTACCTTGCCATGCAGGGCCTCCAGCGCGCGCTGCACCAGTTGCTCGGTTTCGCTGTCGATGTGGGATGTCGCCTCATCCAGCAACAAGATGCGCGGCTTGCCGGCCAGCGCGCGGGCGATGGCAATCAACTGCTTCTGGCCGCTGGACAAACGCGTGCCGCTTTCACCCATATCCGTGTCGTAACCGTTTTCCAGCGACAGGATCAAATCATGTACACCGGCCGCTTTGGCGGCTTCTTCAATTTGCGCTTGCGACAGGCCACGACTCATGTCGATGTTTTCCCGCGCACTGGCCGCCAGCAAGAACGGGTCTTGCGGCACCAGGCCGACTCCGGCACGGAAAGCGTCATCACTAATGCGCGTCAATGGCATGCCATCAATGTCGATCTCGCCCGCTTGCGGCGTGTAAAAGCGCAGCAGCAGCGACAACAGCGTGGATTTGCCACTACCGGTGTGCCCGACAATGCCGTAAAAGCTGCCCGCCGGAATATCCAGATTGAGATCATGCAAGATCACCTGATCCGGGTGATAGCCAAAGCGCAAATTGGCAAAGCGCACCGCGCCTTCACGCACTTCGGCATTGCCATCCGGCTGCGGGCCTTGCGACTCTTTCAGCAGCGTGTTGACGCGTGCCGCCGCCACCACCGCCTGCTGCAACTGGCTGAACTGCAGGGTGATCTGGATCAGCGGGTCTACCACGCGGGCGATATAGCTGACAAAGGCGTACAACACGCCGATCTCCAGCGCGCTGAACTGGCGCTGCCCAAACGAATAAATCACCACCACCAGGATCAGTGCGTTCAACAGATCCAGCGCCGGACGCAACAGCCAGGCGTTGGCGGAAAGCTCGCTCAAGCGGGCTTTGTAATGGGCTTCGTTGGTACGCGAAAACTTGCCGGAGAACCGGCCTGCGGCGTTGGAGGCCTGCAGCACGCTCATGCCGGCAATGGATTCAGCCACCTGGGCGTTGATCTCGCTGCGCAGTTCCCGCGCCAGCGCCACCGACGGCGCACTCCAGCGCTGATACCACCACACGATCACCACCACGGCCGGGAACAATGTCAGCACGATCACCATCAGGCGCCAGTCCAGCAAGGTCATGGCCAGCATGGCGCCGGTCACCACAATGCAACTATCGAGCATGACGAACAACACCTGCACGTACAGCGCTTTGACAGACTCGGTATCGTTGGTTACACGGCTAACAAGTTGCCCGGTAATGGCTTTGTCAAAGAACGCCATCGGCAGGCGGATGACATGGCTGTACACCTGCTCACGCAGGCGTTGCACCGAGCGCATGGCGACGCCCGCCAGGCGCGTCAACTGCAGGTAGCGCAAGATGCCGGCGCTGTAACCAGCCACCAGTGCGCCCGCCAGAATGGCAGCCATTTCCGGGATGACCAGGTGATGCGGTTGCAGGTATTTGTCGATAAACAGTTTGGACAAAAACGGGCCCAGCGCTTCCAGCAGCGCGGCGCAAACCAGCCAGAACGTGCCCCACAGCAAGTGCTTGTTTTCTGGCGCAGCGGCGCTACGCAGCAAGGCAATCGCGTCGCGGCGTTCGCTTTTCAGACTTTGCGTCTTGAGCGCGGCCTGATCCAGCGTGACTTCATCGAGTGCAATCTCAGAGTTCATCGAGACTGGCCTCCAGTTGTTGGTAACGCCATTGGCTGGCATACCAGCCATCCGCGTCGACCAGATTTTCGTGTGTGCCCGATTCAGTGATCCGGCCATGGCGCAAGACGGCAATATGATCCGCGTCCGCCACGGCAGAGAGCCGGTGGCTGACAATGATCACGGTGCGACCACGCCGCGCTTCTTGTAAGTGCGAGAGGATCTGCGCCTCAGTCTGCGTATCGACGGCAGAGAGCGCATCGTCCAGCAGCAGCAATGGCGCATCTGCCAGCAACGCACGGGCGATGGCAACGCGCTGGCGTTGGCCGCCCGAGAGCGACACCCCTTTCTCACCGACGGGTGTGTCGTAGCCTTGCGGCAGGCGCAGGATGTCCTGATGCACTGCGGCCAGCGTGGCGACACGTTCAATCTCTTCGCGGCTGGCATCAGGTTTGACCAGCGCAATGTTGTCCGCCACCGAGGCCGAGAACAAAAACGGCTCTTGCGGTACCCAGCTGATGGCGTTGCGCAAGGTGTCGAGTTTGTATTCCGGCACGGCGACGCCGTCCCACGTGATCTCGCCCAGTTGCAACGGGTATTGGCGCAGCAACAAACGCAGCAGCGTCGATTTACCCGAGCCCGTTGGCCCGACCAGACCCAGCGTTTTACCTGCGGCCAGCGTCAGATTCACCCCGGATATCGCGGGTGTGCCTTGTTCTGGATAGGTAAAACCGATGTTGCTGAAGATCAGCGCGCCCGGTTGCAGACTGTCGGTCACGCCGTCATCCGGCACGCTGCGCGGAGTTTCCAGAATGGGGCCCAGCCGGCCCCAGGCCGCCTTGCCCCGTTCCAGCAAAGACAACACCCAGCCAGCGGCAAACATCGGCCAGATCAACTGGCCCAGATACATGGAAAAGCTGGTCAGCGCACCAATGGTCAACTCGCCCTGCCACACCAGATAGCCCCCGACCGCCAGCACGGTCACGGCGGAGGTACTCAGCGTCAGCCCCACGGAGGGTTCAAACGCCGCTTCCCAGCGCTGCGCGGTCAAGCTGCTGGCGGCAGCATCGCCTGCCAGGCGGGACAACTCATTGCTGTTGCGCGCCTGCAAACCCAGCGCACGCATGGTGCGCACGCCGGTCAGGGTTTCCTGCACGTGATCGTTAAGCTTGCTGAACCGGCCCAGCGAATCATGCCAGGCATGATGGATATGATCAGAGATACGCCAGAACGCCAGCGCCATCAGCGGAAACGGCAGCAACGCCGCCAGCGCCAGCCGCCAGTCAATACCAATGGTCATCATGGCAACCACCAGGATCAGCGTCATGGAACCATCAAAACCGGCCAGCATGGCTTCGCCGGCCGCCATCTCAATGGCGTCAATGTCGTTGGTGGCGCGCGCCATCAAGTCGCCGGTGCGCTGGCCGTGATAGAAACCCGGCCCTTGCGTGGCGAGCTTGTCGTACAAGCGGGTGCGCAAACTCACGCCCAGCCGGTAGGCCGCTGCAAACAACTGCAAACGCCAGCCCACCCGCAAGAAATAGATGGCCACACCCATGACCAGCACCACGGCCAGTTGGGAGATCAGCGCGGTACCAGCCAGGCGGTGCGCCACCAGTTCATCAATAATGTGCCCTACCTGGCGCGGGATCAGCACCGACAGCAATGCCACCGCAAACAACATGATTGCGGAGAACAAATAGGGACGCCAATGCTGCCGGATAAACCCGGCCAGCAAGCGATAAAGACTCATGGGTAAACCTTTTCGGATTCTTTTTTACAAAGACGCTTCGCCCCGCCAAGGCCTGCGGCCAGAAGCGTCTACGATCAAAACTTGCGTTGCGGATTGGAGTCTATAAGCGGCCGGCGCCGCCGCTAACGTTGCGCAATCCGCTGTGCGGCAAGCGCGTGCGCGCCATCGCCATACACCGCGTATTCTTCACGGCAAGCGTCAATCAGCTTGATCACATGCTCATCTTCGGCCGCGATGCCTGCGGCGACGATCGGGGCCCAGTCTGGCGGCGCGGGCAAAGAGACATGCGGCGCCGGGCCACTGATGCCACTCGCCATGATCCCCGCAGCATACGCCTGCCAATACCAGCGTACGGCGGTGTCCATGTCATCAATCCAGCGGGCCAGGCCGCGCAGGGCATGCGCACTGGTCACCAGATGCAGCACCGTGAAATTGCCAGTCGCCACGTAGCATTCTGCCGCGTAAACCGCCAGTTTTTGCAAGGTATCCGGGCGGATATCCAGCCAGCCGACAACGTCGGCAAACGCGGGCAACCGAACGGCAGCACGCATTTTGGCAGAGATCATGAAGCCAGCCGGATCAAGCGCAAATTCTGGCGCAAACAAACGCGTCACCAGCGTCAGCGGATCATCGCCCAGGGGCGCCGGCATGGGCACCGGCCAGTCGGCCAGTTTGCCTGCGCTACAGGCCCAATACGCCAAACCACAGGCAATCTCATCCAGGTTACCGCTGGCAAGCGCGTACTGGGCACGGATCACACCGTGAAACGCCGCGCCGCCAATGCCGGGCAAGAGGTCGGGCATGTGCCGCCGCACCACTGCGTCTACCCCGTCGGCAGCCAGTTGCGCAACAAAATAGGTGCGGTAGGCGTCGTAAAACTGCCGCTGGCCCAACTCGCGTTGCCAGAACGCAGGGTCGATCACGCCGGGGGCGTTTTCCAGCGGCGAGAGCTGCTGAATGTAGGCGTCAAAGTACGCTTCAAGACGAACATCACTTGCCCCCAGACGTGCCAGCGCAATCAATGCCATGGGCAAATGATTGGACAGACCGGAACCCAAATTGGGCGCGTACTGCGCAGACCGGGTCAACAACTGGTTCAGCATGCCGGTTCTCCTTGTGGGGTGTCGGCTGGGCATTCGGGGGTGAGGTGCGATAATAACGGAAAGCCCTTTGTAATGATGCAGTCCGTCTATGGATTGTTGCGTCTGTAACGAGAACCAGTTGGATTTTGACAAGTCTTGTATACGCATTGCCGCATTGTTGAAATGATAGTGGCCGGTGACAATGCCCACCCCGCCCACAACGCGGCTCTGGTAAACCTATCCCGATCAAGGACCCCGATGAAGCACTTCAAACTGGCTGCGCTGACCGGCGCGTTATTGTTGAGCCTGCAAGCCCATGCAGCGCCCGTTTCCGGTATCGACTTTACAAATTTTGACAAGAGCGTACGCGTGCAGGATGACATTTACCTGCACACCAACGGCACGTGGGTCAAGAACACGGCGATTCCGGATGACAAGCCGTACTGGGGCGCGTTCTATGAACTGCGCGAAGAGTCGCTCAAGCGCTCACGCAAGATTCTGGAAGCGGCTGCCGCCAACAAATCTGCCACGGGTGATGAGCGCAAGATCGGTGACTTTTACACCAGTTACATGGATGAAGTGACCATCGAAAAACGGGGCATTGCCCCGGTCAAACCGCTGCTGGCGCGCATTGACCAGATCAACACCCCGGCGGATATCGTCCGGTATATGGGTGAAGTGCAGCCCAACCCGGGTCCGCAGCCCATGAATATTTCGGTCGAGATCAACCCCAAAGACTCCACCCATTATTTTCCTGGCGCAGGCCAAGGCGGTCTGACGCTGCCTGACCGTGACTACTATCTGATCGACGACGCGCGTTTTGTTGCCGCGCGCACCGCGTACCAAACCTATCTGACCCGCCTGTTCACCCTGACCGGTGAGAAAGATGCCGAGACCCAGGCCAAAGCCGTGATCGCCCTGGAAACGGCGCTGGCCAAAGCACAGTGGAGCAAGGTAGAGAACCGCGATCCGCTCAAGACATACAACAAACTGAGCGTGGCCGAGCTGCAAAAACTGGCGCCTGGTTTTGACTGGAATGCGTTCCTGGATGCCTCTGGCTTTGGCAAGGTGGCCGAGGTGGATCTGGCCCAGC
>JASLES010000125.1 GCA_030151005.1 Silvimonas sp. | reverse complement strand
CCCAGCACCACCGTACAGAAAATCACCGGGCCGATCAGCATTTTGATCAGCGCGATAAATCCATCACCCAGTGGCTTGAGCGCTACGCCAGCGGCCGGATCCACGTAACCCAGAATACCGCCGGCGACAATCGCCAGCAGTACCCAGAAATACAGCGTTTTATGCATGCGTTTCATACAGTGTCTCCCCTTCCTGTTTTATTGTGGGTCCTGTTGGTCAGGCCCTGAGCTGGTTGTTGCAATGCACAAAAATGACTTTTACATCAATGTGTTGTGGCACTTGTGCAGCTAATCTAGAGCCGTCTGCGGTCAGCGTCGACCAGGGGATTCCGCGTCCGGTGTATCCCTTACGGTCAGTGTCTGTGCATTGACGCCAGGGCGCATGAGTTCTAGCCTGAACCTCCTTGACCCTGGCAGGCAGCACCTCATGGCAAAACAAGAGACACCGGCGCACAGCGGTGTGCGTGTAGATAAATGGCTCTGGGCCGCGCGCTTTTACAAAACCCGCTCGCTGGCGACAGATGCGGTAGAGGCGGGTCATATTCACCTGAATGGCCAGCGCCCCAAACCGGCGCGGGAACTCAAGGTGGGTGACCTGCTGCGGGTGCACACCGAGCATGGCGAGTTCGAGGTCAACGTCACGGCGCTAAGTGACAAACGCGGCCCGGCCGAGGCGGCGCGCGTGCTCTACACAGAGACGCCAGAAAGCCAGGAAAAGCGCGAACGGGTAGCAGAGGCTGACCGGCTGGCTCCGCGTTTTGAGCATCCGCAGGTCAAGGGCCGACCAACCAAGAAATTCCGCCGGCAGATGAACCAGTTCGAACGCGGCTGATTGGCCGCCTGGAGACCCGTATGAGCCAGTTCCGCAGCGAAACCGATTCGATGGGCGCCATTGACGTCGCGAACGATCGTTATTGGGGTGCGCAAACGCAGCGCTCCGTGAGTAATTTCCCCATCGGCGTGGCGCGCTTCAAGTGGCAAAGACCGGTGATCCGCGCGCTGGGCATCCTGAAAAAGGCCGCCGCGCAGGCCAATGCCAGGCTGGGTGAACTGCCTAAAGACGTGGCCGAACGGATTGTCAGCGCAGCCGACGAGGTGATTGCCGGCAAGCTCGATGCCCATTTCCCCCTGGTGGTGTTCCAGACCGGCTCCGGCACACAATCGAACATGAATGCCAACGAGGTGATCTCCAATCGCGCCATTGAAATGGCGGGCGGGCAGATGGGCAGCAAGACGCCGGTGCATCCAAACGACCATGTCAATCGGGGCCAGTCTTCCAACGATACATTCCCGACCGCCATGCACATTGCCGTGGTGGAAGAACTGCAACAGCGGCTGTTCCCGGCCGTCGCCACCTTGCGTACCACGCTGGCAGACAAGGCCACGGCCTTTAGTGGCATCGTCAAAACCGGGCGCACCCATTTGCAGGACGCCACGCCCATCACGCTGGGGCAAGAGATCGGCGCATGGGTGGCGCAGCTGGATTTTGGCCTTGAGGCCGTGCGCGGCGCATTGCCAGGTTTGTACGATCTGGCCATTGGTGGCACAGCGGTGGGCACCGGGCTCAACGCCCATCCGCAGTTTGGCGAGAAAGCTGCAGCGCAGATTGCCACCATCACCGGTTACCCGTTCCGCGCAGCGCCCAACAAGTTCTTTGCACTGTCGGCGCATGACGCATTGGTGCAGACCTCTGCCGCCTTGCGCACCCTGTCTGGCGGCCTGATGAAGATGGCCAACGATGTGCGCTGGCTGGCCAGCGGCCCGCGTTGCGGCATTGGCGAATTACGCATTCCGGAAAACGAGCCGGGCTCATCCATCATGCCCGGCAAGGTCAATCCGACCCAGTGTGAAGCCATGACCATGGTATGCGTGCAGGTGTTTGGTAACGACGCTGCGGTGGCCTTTGCCGGCACGCAGGGTAATTTTCAGTTGAACGTATACAAGCCGGTCATGGTGCATAACGTGCTGGAAAGCATTGCCCTGATCAGTGATGCCGTGCTGGCATTCAATGATCACTGCGCCGTGGGCATTGAACCGGATTTGGGCGTGATTGAGTCCAACCTGGCCAAAAACCTGATGCTGGTCACCGCCTTGAATCGGCATATTGGTTACGACAAAGCGGCGAAGATTGCCAAGAAGGCGCACCACGAAGGGCTGACGCTGAAAGCGTCTGCGCTGGAATTGGGGTTTGTGACTGAGGAAGAATTTGCGCAGTGGGTGGTGCCGATTGAGATGACCAAACCGTCGGTTTGAAGAGGGTTGGGTTGCTGTTCGGGCATTCTCGCTGACTCGTCATTCCGGTCCTCGGCGGCCCCCTTGAGCCGGAATCCAGTCTGTCTACCGCAGGTGGCTTTTGTCTGTACGTGTGTGTTTGTATGCACACCACTTCGTCATTCCCGCGGAGGCGGGAATCCAATAGGCCGCCGAAGGTGGCCTTAAGTGACAAGAGCCACTTTGTAGCCCGCATGAAGAGATAGCGGGAATTCGGGGGGGCGGGCCTGGTTCATAGTGTTGTGAACGTAGGGTGGATTCGGAGCGATAGCGACAATCCACACATTGCAACGTGTGTTAGCGCCTGTGGCGCGGGTTGAAAAGCATTTTGATACCCGGGGTGCCGGGCCCACGTTACTTTCTTTGCTTCGCCAAAGAAAGTAACCAAAGAAAGGCGACCCCAGCCTGGCGGCCCTCCGGGCTTCCCTCGGTTGGTCGGGAGCCTAAGGTCTCCCTCCACGCCCTCGGCGCTGGGCTTTGATGGGGGAGAAGGTCAAAAGCAATCCAACCCCAACGGCAACTTCAACCCCAACCCCAACAGCAACAACAACCAAATCCCGCAAAGCTTCTATTTGCAACACGGTCTGGATTAGCCGCGCAGCGCAGCAATAAAAAACGGCAGCCAAAGCTGCCGTTTTTTCACCAACCACAACCCGCCAATTACTTGGCCGGTGCTGCGCCACCCACAATCTCCAGCACTTCCCACTTGCCGCCCTTGACGGTGTAAATGGTGATCGCGCCGTTCTTGATGTCACCCTTTTCATCAAAGGTAATCGGGCCAGTGACGCCTTGATAGTCGATCTTGGCCAGTTCCGGCAGATACTTGGCCGGTTCGGTGGAGCCGGCTTTCTTCATGGCTTCAACCATGACCTTCACCGCGTCATAGCAGTACGGTGCATACAGCTGCACTTCCTGGCCGAAGGTCTTCTTGAACTTGTCCAGGAATTCCTTGCCGCCCGGCAGTTGATCCTTCGGCTGACCTGGGGAGGAAGACACCATACCTTCAGAGTCATCGCCAGCCAGTTTGATCAGTTCCGGGGTTTGTGTGCCGTCGCCACCCATCACCTTGGCGGTGATGCCCAGCTTATGTGCTTGTTTCTTCAACGGCGCGGCTTGTGCGTCCATGCCGCCGTAGAAAATCAGGTCCGGCTTGGTGCCCTTGATCGAAGTCAGGATGGCGTTGAAGTCGGTTTCCTGGTTGGTGGTGAACTCGCGTTTCACCACGTCACCGCCGGCGGCTTTGGCGGCTTTTTCGAATTCATCTGCCAGGCCCTGACCATAAGCGGTGCGGTCATCCACAATGGCGATCTTCTTGGCACCCAGCTTTTGTACGGCATATTCGCCCAGCACCTTGCCTTGTTGGGCATCGTTGGCCATCACGCGAAAGGCAGTCTTGAAGCCCTGGGCGGTGTAGGCCACGGCAGTGGCGGACGGGGAAATTTGCGGGATACCGGCATCAGAGTAAATCTTGGAGGCCGGGATGGTGGTGCCGGAGTTCAAATGGCCGATCACGCCAACAACGTGTTCGTCCACAAAACGCTGGGCCACGGTGGTGGCGGTTTTCGGGTCGGCCTGGTCGTCTTCGGAATCCATTTCGAACTTGACCTTCTTGCCGCCAATGTCCGCGCCGCCTGCGGCGTTGATTTCGTCGATGGCCAGTTTCACGCCGTCTTCGTTGTCTTTACCAAGGTGGGCAATGTTGCCCGTGAGCGGTGCGGCGTGGCCGATCTTGACGGTGACCGTGTCACCGGAAGCGCCGCCAGCGGCCGCAGTGGCGGAAGCAGCCGGGGCCGAAGCCGCGGTGTCCGATTGGGCCGGCTCCTGCTTGCCACATGCAGCAAGGCCCAGTACGGCCGCGGCAATCAGGGTGTAACGCGCGATGGTCATGTCCAGATCCTCTCAGGAAGATTGCGAATTATCGGGTGTGTGGGTGAGCCTGCGGCAGTCTGTTCCGCCAGTGCTCTTGTCCCGGTGTTGGCATGGCGTCAGCAGGGTGTTTTGTAAATGCCATGTGAGCGTTATGCCAAAGCTACAGGAATCGATAATGAGGACGCGGCTTTCTGGCTGTCAAATGCCTGGCCGGGGTCTTTGATGAAGGGTGGTTTCTATGCAACAGGCGACAAATGGTTGTGCATTGATGCGGTGCACGCGCTGCTTGCCGGCCTCAACCATGCCTCAAAATGGCTCTGCGCCTTGAATTTACAGTTGTTTGTGTTCGGCAAACGAGTAGGTGTGATGACCTGCAATCACAAAATGATCGAGTAACCGCACATCAATCAGCAGCAGGGCGTCGCGTAAGGTGTGTGTGAGTTTGATATCTGCCGCTGACGGCTCGGCCCGGCCAGAAGGATGGTTGTGGGCCACGATGACGGCGCAGGCATGTTGCTGCAGGGCCTGGCGTGCTACTTCCTGCGGGTAAACCTGGGTCTGGTTCACACTGCCCCTTGATAGCTCCACCACCGTCAGCACGCGGTGGCCGGCATCCAGCATGAGTGCCACAAAGCACTCCACCCGGCGATTGCGCAACAACAGACACAGATAATCACGCACGGCTTGCGGGTTGGTGAGTGCGTCGGTCTGGCGGATTTCTTCTTGCAATGCCCGTCGGGCCATTTCCAGCACGGCTTGCAGTTGCGCGTACTTGGCGTCGCCCATACCTGCAATCTGGGAGAAGGCGCTACGGGGCGCGGCAAAGACGCTGTTGAGCGAACCAAACTGGGTGAGCAGCAAGCGTGCCAGATCAACCGCCGAATACCCGACGATGCCGACCCGCAAGAAAATGGCGAGTAACTCGGCGTCTGAAAGGGCGGCCGCGCCGCGCGCCAGAAGTTTCTCGCGCGGGCGTTCGGCGGCAGGCCAGTTGTGGATGGACATGGGGACTCCGGCAAGGGTGACGAGCGCCATACCCTGTTACACTTCTGGCCCATCAGCAATCTGTAAAACAGTCAGGTTTGCCATGAAACAAACTCAGAAACGCATTGTGCTGGGCGTGACCGGCGGTGTTGCTGCTTACAAGGCAGCAGAACTGACGCGCCTGATGATCAAGGCCGGGTGGGAAGTCCAGGTGGTGCTGACCCAGGCCGGCGCGGCTTTTGTTACGCCGGTGACCTTCCAGGCCCTGTCTGGCAAGCCGGTGTTCACCGATCAATGGGATGCACGGCTGGACAACAACATGCCGCACATTGATCTGACGCGGGGCGCCGACGCCATTGTGGTCGCACCGGCCACTGCCGACATGCTGGCCAGGGTTGCCCACGGCTTGTGCGATGACTTGCTCTCTACGCTGATTGCAGCGCGAGACTGCCCCTTGTTGATGGCGCCAGCCATGAACAAGCAGATGTGGGAAAACAAACCCAATCAACGCAATGTGGCGCAGCTGAAAGAGGATGGTGTCACCATCCTTGGCCCGGATGCCGGAGACCAGGCCTGCGGTGAAGTGGGCATGGGCCGCATGCTGGAGCCAGCAGCCATCATGCAGGCGCTGGAAGCGTACTTCCAGCCCAAGCTGTTGCGGGGCAAGCGTGTGCTGATCACCGCTGGCGCCACGTTCGAACGCATTGATGCGGTGCGCGGCATTACCAATACCAGTTCGGGCAAGATGGGGTTTGCGGTGGCGCGCGCAGCGGCAGAGGCCGGTGCAGATGTAACGCTGGTTGCCGGGGATACCGTGCAGCCCACGCCGGCAGGCTGCCAGCGTATCAATGTAAAAAGCGCGCAGCAGATGCTGGAGGCCGTCGAGCAGCATGTGCCGGTCAGTGACATTTTTATCAGCGTAGCGGCGGTGGCTGACTATCATGTGGTCAACCCGTCCGAGCACAAGATCAAAAAAGATGCAGTGACGATGACGCTGGAACTGGCGGCCAACCCGGATATCCTGGCGCGCGTGGCCAGCCGGGCGGATGCGCCATTCTGCGTTGGTTTTGCAGCCGAATCAGAAAAACTACTGGAACACGCCGAGGCCAAGCGCCAGCGCAAGCATCTGCCACTGTTGGTGGCCAATCTGGTGCAACAGGCCATGGGGGCGGACGACAACGAGGTCATCCTGCTGGATGACGCTGGCCAGCACAAACTGCCGCGTGCGCCCAAGCTGGATATTGCCCGGCAACTGATTGCGCACATCGCCAGCCTGTATCAACGATCAACAAAACAAGTTTGAGGGGACCGCCACCATGAGCACGCTCGATATCAAAATTCTGGACCCGCGTTTGCAGGACAACCTGCCCGCATACGCAACACCAGGTTCCGCCGGGCTGGACCTGCGCGCCTGCCTTGCTGCACCGCTGGAACTGGCTCCCGGCGCCACGGCGCTGGTGCCTTCCGGGATGGCGATTCACCTGGCCGACCCGAAACTGGCCGCGATGATCATTCCGCGTTCCGGCCTGGGGCACAAGCACGGCATTGTGCTGGGCAACCTTGTCGGGCTGATTGATTCGGATTACCAGGGGCAAGTATTTGTCTCCGTCTGGAACCGTGGCAGTCACTCATTCACCATTCAGCCGCTGGAGCGGATTGCACAATTGATCGTGGTGCCGGTGGTGCAGGTAGAACTCAATATTGTGGAATCGTTTGAAGAGAGTTCCCGCGGGGAAGGCGGTTTTGGGAGTACCGGCAAGGCTTGATGCTTTGGCCTTTCCGGATCAGAAGGCCCGTGATGCGAGCGCGTTACGGGCTTTTTGTTTTTTTATGTTTTACATCTTCCATAACCGCTGAGGTATGGGCGGATCGATTGCCTTAAGCTTCTCGCCGCAATGCTTCATAGTCCACATGCAGATCCTGTAACAGCAACCGCATTTGCTCCAGGCTCTCTATCCACAACTCAGCCACTGCAGCGCCGTTGTTGTTCCGGGCGGCGTGTTCCAGCGCCTGCATATGCTGCAGATTGCCCATGGCGGCGATGGTGCCACAGGCACCTTTGATGGCATGGGCTTCGTGCATGACCGTGCTCAAGTCTTCGGCGGCGGCGGCGCTTTCCAGCAAGTGCAGATGAGCCGGGACGTCGGCCAGAAAGACGCCCAGTAATTCGGTGAGCAAAGCCCGGTCACCGGCCACCATCTCCAGCGCGGCGGTGCGCGAGTATTCAGAAAGCCCGGTCATATGGTCGTGTTCGCGGAGGACGGTTGGTGGGTCAGCGCCAGCAGCAAACTCTGCGCGGCGCTGCCGGCGCGTGCGAGCGCGCTGGCCCGTTGTTGCTGCCAGTATAAAGTCAGCGCCGGAGAAAACCCGCTGCCAAACTGTGCAGCCAGCACGTCCAGATCATGCAAGTGCCCAAGCGCTTCCTGGGCAGGTTTGGCAGTATTGGCCAGGTTGCGCCAGCGGCCCGGCAGCCAGGTGGCCAGGTGTTCGTGCAGATAACGGAGTTTCTTCACGGTGATGCGCGCGTCATGCCAGCTTTCGGGCGCGGTTTGCGGAGTCAACTGTTGTAACTGGATGGCCGAGTTATGGCGCAGTTGGTGGGCGCTGTGCCGGATTCGCCGGCGTAACCGCGCTTTGCCGGGCATGACGCGTTTCAACAACAACGGCAAGCGACGCATGGTTTTGTCGAACCCCTTCAGGCGCAAGATGGTGGGGGCTTCTTCTGGGGCGGGGGTAGCCGCGTTGATCTGCGCAACAAGCGGCGCAGTCAGTTCCGGCGGCCAGTCCGCAATCAACCCGAAAAGGGCATCCCGATCACGCAGGGCATTGGTGGCATTACCGGCCGCCTTCATGCGGGACAATGCCTCTTCAAGCTGTGGGGCCTTCTTGAGCGCAAACAACTGGATACGCAAACTGCGCAGCCCGATGCGGAACTGGTGCAGGGCCGTTTCATCCGGCCTTTTGCGCAATTGGCCATGGAGTTTGACGAGGTGTGCTGCAGCCTTGCCTTGCTGACGGAACCATTGTTTGCGTTTGCCCAAACTACTGCTCCTCTTGCGTTGAAAGAAGACGCTTGCTTCAGGCTGCGTTCAGACGCAACCAGCCATCTACAATCGGTTGTGCCGCAGTCAGTGACGCCACGACCGGTACACCCAAGGCCAGCGTTTCTGCGGTTGGCGGGCGCAGGTCTGGCACCATGATGGCCCGGCAACCGGCGCTGTGCGCGGCGACAATACCGAAATTGGAATCCTCGAACGCCACGCATTCTGCAGGCAGGCGGCCCAGGCCAGCGGCAGCCTTGATATAGATATCGGGCGCAGGTTTGGGATGTTCAATTTCATCGCCGCAAACCGCCAGTTCAAAGTAGGGCCACAGGCCAGCTTCATGCAAATGATGTTCGGCCACGCTACGGCGGGAGGACGTCGCTACGGCGCAGACAATACCCTGTTCGCGCAGCCATTCCAGCAGGGCAATCACACCGGGGCGATGCGGGATGGCTTTGGCAGTGGCTTTCAGATAACACGCGTGCGTGGCATCAATCAGTTGTTGCACCGGCGCATCCGGGCCCAGTTCCTGCAACAGATAAGTCGGTACTTTACTCATATGCATACCGACCATGCCGTACGGCACATTGTCATGCATGGACACGCCCAATTCGCTTGCTGCACTGGTCCAGCAATCAATGGCAATGCGTTCGGTATCCAGCATCAAGCCATCCATATCGAAAATGGCGGCTTGCAAAAGGGGAAAAGACATGACGTAAATAATTGATTTGATTAAGATGTAAGTCTACCCGATCCACCCCTTTGCGGACAGCGTACAAATTTGTCTGTATTGTCTGGCCGTTCATTTTTTTCTGGCCTGCTGCTGTGAAATCCCGCTCCGTTGCCGCCTCTGCCCAAACCTGCCCCTGCGGTCGTGCCCGCGCTTATGATGCCTGTTGCGGTGTATTTCATGCCGGAACCCCCGCACCCACACCTGAAGACCTGATGCGCTCCCGCTACAGCGCGTATGTACTGCAACTGGGGCCTTATCTGCTGGAGACCTGGGCGCAGCAGACCCGGCCGGCGCAGATGGATTTTGCCGCAGACGAGGGCATCAAGTGGCTGGGGCTGGAGGTCAAGCGCGCCAGCGCGGCAGGGGAGAGCGGCGTGGTGGAGTTCGTTGCACGCTACAAGGTTGGTGGCCGGGCGCACCGCATGCACGAAACCAGCCGGTTTGTACGCGAAGCGGATGGACGCTGGTACTACCTGGATGGCGAGGTTGATGGCGCCTGAGCCGGGTCATCCGCAAGCCACCGATGGGCGCTATGCGCCCGTTTTTATGTAGTCTGTGTTTTGGTTCTACGTGTTTTTGGGGCAAATGGCAGATGTTTGCTCACGGCAATCACCTTGTCCTGAGTCAAGAGTGTTTCATTCTGGCAACTTCTTCCTGATTTTCTCCTCGGTCGTGTGCATTTACGCAACCCGCGCCGATGCTGGCCTGTAGCGAGGCGGGGAAATCCCTGACAGGTTTTTTCGATCGTAAATATTGACTTTGTTGTCGTGCTTCGTTAATTTCAAACAAACGTTTGAAATATCTAAAACAAAGCTACGTCACTGGAGTCAACATGGCCGAGTCCATCCGGGCTGTCGAAACGTCCACCCGCATTCTTGATGCTGCGGAACTCTTGTTCGTGGAGCATGGTTTTGACGCCACCTCCATGCGCCTGATCACGCAAGCGGCCGGGGTCAATATTGCAGCCGTGAACTATTACTTCGGCTCCAAGGACGGTTTGTTCAAAGCCGTGTTCGAGCGTCGCGCCGAGCCTTTCGTGCGCTTGTTTGTCGGGCATCTGGATCGCCTTGAGCGGTCCGTGACCGTGCCGGCTGCGGCACAAGTGGTCGAAGCATTTGTGGCGGCCGCCTGTGAACTGGGCCGTGACACCACGTTGGGCGGCCTTGTGTTTGTGCGCTTGCTGGCCCGCACCTTCGTCGAACCGCACCCCGTTCTGAAAGAAAGCATGCCGCGTCGTTACAGCGAACTCACCCGTCGCTATACCGATGCGCTGGTCCGTGCGCTGCCGCATCTGACCGCCGCTGAAGTTCACTGGCGTTTCCATTTCCTGGCCAATGCCATGTTCAACGCATTTGCCGGTACCAACGTCCTGCGCCTTTTCATGGCGCAACCCATTGTCAATGCGCGTGATCCGCAAATGGTCGCGCGCATGCTCGTTCCTTTTGTCGTAGCAGGTCTGGACGCGCCCGCCGCTGATCCAAGCCTGAATAACTCGAATTCCTAAGGAGTATCAAGACATGACCGCGCTGATTTGTGTGGCTGTTGTCCTCATCGTTTTCCTGGCTGTCGCTTACTTGCGTGCGCCGCTGTGGTTGTCGTCCCTGTTGATCTTGTTGGGCACCGTTTATGGTGTGGCCACGCATGGCCTGAACGTGATTGTCGGCACCGTGATTGTGGTCATTCTGGCCGTACTCAATATCAAGCCTTTCCGCCGCGCTTTCATCACCGGCCCGCTGTTCTCCATCTTCAGGAAAATCACCCCGGCCATGTCGCAGACCGAGCAAGAAGCGGTCGATGCGGGCACCGTGTGGTGGGATCGTGACCTCTTCTCTGGCAAGCCGGACTTTGACCGTCTGCATAGTTTTCCGGCACCGAAGCTGACGGCTGAGGAACAAGCCTTCCTGGATGGCCCGACCGAACAACTGTGCGCCATGCTGGATGACTGGAAGATCACGCACGACACCAAAGATCTGTCGCCCGAAGCCTGGCAGTTCATCAAGGACCAGGGTTTCCTGGGCATGATCATCAAGAAACAATACGGCGGCAAAGAGTTCTCCAACCTTGCCCATGCCCGTGTTGTGACCAAGATTGCCACCCGCAGTGGTTCTGCTGCGGTGACGGTCATGGTGCCCAACTCGCTCGGCCCGGGTGAGTTGCTGCAGCACTATGGCACTGAAGCACAAAAGAATTACTACCTGCCGCGTCTCGCGAAGGGGATCGAGATCCCGTGCTTTGCGCTGACCAGTCCGGAA
>JASLES010000107.1 GCA_030151005.1 Silvimonas sp. | reverse complement strand
CCAAAATCTACGCCGGCTTTCTTGCCGGAATACTGTTCCAGCGTGGGGATCACCACGTCTTTCATGGTGCCCGGCAGCATGGTGCTGCGCGCCACGACAATGTGAAAGTCGCTCTTTTCCTTGATGGCCAGACCGATTTCTTCGCACACGCGGCGCACATAACGCAGGTCCAGCGCGCCATTAAGCTGGCTGGGTGTCCCCACGCAAATGAACGACATCTCTGTCGCCAGCACGGCAGCATGCACATCCGTGGTACCGCGCAAATGGCCAGCGCTGACGGCGGCAGCCACCATTTCGGCGATGTCTTTCTCAACAATGGGTGGCACCCCCTTGTTGATCAACTCCACCTTGCCCGCGTTAGGTTCTACACCAATCACTGTGTGGCCTTCGCTTGCCAGGCACCCGGCAGCCACCACACCCACATAACCCATACCAAAGATGCTGATTTTCATTTTCCTGTACCTCTTTTTAAAATAACAAAATGGTTTGGGAGCTGGCTCACGCGCTGGCGGTGAGCATCTTCCAGAGTTTTCTGCCACGGTTACGGTTACGCCGGATCACGCCGCCAATGCGCTCGCCCAGGAGGGCTGCCATGGCAGTTGTGCTGGAAAAACCGGGCGCCAGCTGTCGCAAGATCTGGCGGTTGCGCTTGATCATCAGCAAGGAATTGGCCATGACGTAGTACTCCGTACGCCAGAACCCCTTGCGCGAGCCACCGGTGGACATCTTGACCGGCAGATTGACCTGCACTGCGCGGGTATCCAGCCACATGGGCACGCCCTGGGCTCGAATGCGCAGCATGAAATCCGTTTCTTCGCGATAGGCGTTGCCCTTGTAGATGCTGTCAAAATCCTGCTTGAGCGCCTGACTGGTTTCGAGCATGAAGCAGTTCGGACAAACCGCGACGTCCAGCACATGGTCCGCGACGCAATCAAACCGAAAACGCAAGTGGCGCAGATTCACGACTTCCAGCGGGGTATTCACCCGCAGGCGACGCGCTGCAGCAGCAACAGCAGAGGTCTCGTTGTGGTTCATGTACACCGAGGCGGTACCGACCACACTACCGGGGTGGCTGAGCATGGTTTCCAGCAACGCCGTGATAGATCCGGGCAACAGTACGGAATCATCGTCACCAAAGTAGATGTACTGGCCCCGCGCTTGCGCCTTGCCCCGATTCTTGGCGGCCATCTGCCCCTGGTTATGTTCCTGGCGCAAATAGCGGATGCGGCTATCGCTGGCCATAAGGCGTGCCACCACCTCCTGCGTGTTATCCGGAGAGCAGTCGTCCACCAGGATCAGTTCAATCACATGCTCCTGCAGATAGGTTGGCAACGTCTGCTCCAGCAGGTGCGCGCGTTTGTAGCTGGGGACCACGATGCTCACAGTCGGTGCTTGGGCTGACATCATTCACGTCTCTTCGGTCTGAAAATAAACAGATCAGTCATTGCGTTGATTCCTGCGGCACTACGGCATCAGGCAATCTGGCGGGCCTGCCTGACCGATCAGGCGGCGGCGCTTGCAAAATAGGCAGAATGTCGGCGATGCGGCCTGGCTGGAACAACTGCCGGGCGCGTTGCCGCTGCGTTGGCGTGGCGTCGACCGGTGCCGCGTGCAGGGCATTCAGAATGGCATCTGCGAAGGGCTGCGGCTGGTCTGCCACCTGGAAGCAATCCACCACGGTTTGCGGCAAGCCCGCCAGCCCTTTAGAGGTACTGACAAGGTGGGCTGGGGTAAACAGCATTTCTACCGACTTCACATTGACACCGCTGCCGGCAAATACGGGGTTGACCAGTACGCGCGCGTTGCGCAAAACCGGTACCGCATCAGCCGGGCTTTCGATCAGCTCAATGTGCGGCGTACTGCCCAGCAAGGCACGGATTTGCTCCGAGGGCCGGTTGCCGGCAATAAAGACGCGCAAAGCAGGCCGTTGACGCAGCAACAAGGGCACCACGTCCTGAATAAACCAGCTCACCCCGAACACGTTGTTGGGCATGAACAAGTTGCCCAGATAGCCCACGTCATACGTTGCAGGCTCGCTTAAGGGGGCGCTCAGGGCGCGGGCCATATCGGCATCGACCAGGGTGGGCAACCAGTATCCGTGCGTAAAGCCGTCTTGTCGCCAGGTGGCCAGGTCATCTACTGAGATATCGAAAAATGCCTGCGCAGTCTGCAGCACTTTGAGCTCAAACTGGCGGATGGCCTGGTTGCGCAGCCACCAATGCGCACGGGCTTTGCTGCCTCTGGCGCTGGCTAACTGGTAGCCAATGTAACGATGCTCGATATTTTGCGAGCGATAGAACAAGGGTTTGTTCAGGGCGCGCGCCAGTTTGAGTGCGACATCGCCGCCAAATAATCCGTCCAGCCAGATCGCATCGGGCGCCGCTGCGATTTCATTCGCCAGCAACGCGGCAAAATTCTTGCCGGACAACGCCCGAGCGCTGGCGCCCCACGGCAATGACGACAAGCTGGCCAGCCGCCAGATTTTGCTACTGCGGCTGTCCTGAAACGGGTACACCACCACGCTTTCAGCAACTTCCCGCACTTTGGCGACGTAGCTTGCCAGCCTGGCGTCGTTGGCGTCATGCCAGCACACAATACGGACCTTGACCCCGGCCTCTGTCAGGGCGCACACCCGGCGCCACATATCCACTGTACCGCCGTGGTTGGGGGGGTAAGGCAATTCGCCGCATACAAAGGTTAATCGCATGAACCGTATCCTGTCGCTGTCAATTCAACGGGCTAAAGCGGGTGACAAAACGGGCGCTGGCCGCATTGCCTTCCAGATAAATACCAGTGCGGGTATACGGCTTGACCGAATCAGGTACGCCGCCAACAAACACCCGTTGCAGTGCTGGGCCGGATACCGCCAACCGATAGCTGTGGGCGCCGCATTGCAGGACTGCCGACCAGTTGCCCTGGACGTCATAAATGGTGGTGTTTTTCCAGTAGGAGAACGCGCTGGTCGCCGGCAAAGCGCCGCTGCCGTTGCCTGCGCCTTCCGCTTTGATCTGGCAGTTGGTGTTGTAGGTCATGCCCAGCCGCGCAGGGGTTTGTGCCTGACGCGTGATTTCGACCGTGTCGGTCAATTCGTTGCCATGAATGGTGACCTGCCGTTGGGCCGA
>JASLES010000465.1 GCA_030151005.1 Silvimonas sp. | reverse complement strand
GGCGCTAAAACCCCAATCAACCCCGGACTAAAGCAACGTCCGATACCCCTCCACAATCACCGTCACCGCAAAATACGCAAACAACACCGCTGAGAACGCGTTGCAATACAACGCCAGCTTGTGCCCGATCAAATGCCGGCCTTTGCCCGCCAGCACGGCCAGAAATGCCGACCACGCCAGGCCACCGGCAAAGAATCCGCCCAGGAACAGCGTATTCATGAGCGCAGACCCGTCTGTTGCCTGGGCAATGATCGCCCCGCCCACAGCGGCGTACCACAGCAACGCGGTGGGCGAGGCCAGTGCCATGCCCAGCCCGCGCAAAAATTCCACTCTGGGTGACCAGGCTTGTGCCTCGGCGGCGGCATCGTAGTCTGGCGCTTCTTGCTGGCGGCGGGATTCGGCCAGCGCGGCTTTCGCCATTTTCCAGGTAAGCCACAACAACAACGCACCACCGCCCAGCCACAACACCCATCGTACGGCGGTGAACTGGAACAACACCGCAAGGCCAAAGAGCGAGAGTGCGGCGTAGGTGATATCGCCAAAGCACGAACCCAGACCCAGCATGAAGGCAGGGCGTACGCCGGCGCGGATGCCGGTATTGATGAGCGCGGTATTGACGATACCGATATCCAGACACAGCGAAAGAGACAGCAGAAAACCTTTAAGCAGAACGGTCAGCATGGCGTGATGCAGCATTTTTTGAGGGTGCGGGAAGGCGGTCACTATACGCCGCCCCACGTTGCCACCCAAGGTGCGCGGGTGGCGCGAGTTTATACTGCAACATGCATTGGCCATGATCAAACCGCGTTGCCACCAAATATCGCAGCCCCGGTCAGCAGATTAATGAATACCTTTTTCCGGGGCGGGCTTCTACACTGCTCGCCAATGTCATGAGTCTCACCAGGAGAACACCGTGCAACAACGTCAGTTTGGCAATACCGGTAGAAGCGTTTCTGAAATCGGCTTTGGCGCGTGGGCCATTGGCGGCAGCTGGGGCGATGTGTCTGACAAAGATGCTGAAGCCGCCCTGCATGCCGCGCTGGATGCCGGGGTCAACTTCCTGGATACCGCAGATGTGTATGGCGATGGCCGTTCAGAACGCCTGATTGCCCGGGTGCTCAAGCAACGTGGGCGTGAGGGGGTGATGGTGGCGACCAAGGCCGGTCGCAAGATCAACCCGCACGTGTCGGCCGGGTATACGCCGCAAGTGCTGGAGCATTACATTGACGATTCGTTGCGCAATCTGGAAGTCGACGCGCTGGATCTGGTGCAATTGCATTGCCCACCAACCGAAGTCTTCTACCGTCCGGAGATCTTTGACGCGCTGGATAAACTCGTAACCAAAGGCAAACTCAAGGCTTACGGTGTCTCGGTCGAGAAAGTTGAAGAGGCAATCAAAGCGCTGGAGTTTCCGATCAGTAGCGTACAGATCATTTTCAACATGTTCCGTCAGCGTCCGGTCGAGCATTTCTTTGCCCGCGCCAAGGCGCAGAACGTGGCCATCATTGCGCGCGTGCCGCTGGCCAGTGGTTTGCTGACCGGCAAGCTCAGCGCCAGCAGCCAGTTTGCCGCAGAAGACCACCGCAATTTTAACCGCCACGGTGAAGCGTTTGATGTGGGCGAGACCTTCTCCGGCGTGCCGTATGAAACGGGCCTCAAAGCGGTGGAAGCCTTGCGCGGTGTGATCGGTGATGTGCCCATGGCACAAATGGCGCTGCGCTGGATTCTGATGTTCGATGCCATTACCGTGGCCATCCCCGGCGCCAGAAACCCGACTCAAGCCGCGAGCAATGCCGCTGCGGCCAATCTGCCGGCCCTGACCGACGCCCAGATGAGCGCGGTGGCGGATATCTACACGCAGTACATCAAGCCGCATGTGCATCAGCGCTGGTAAACGGGCGTAACAACAAGGGCGGGTGCCAACTGGCTACCCGCCCTTGTTGTTCGTCGGCTTAGTGTGCAACGGCCAGCGGCTTGGCCTGCAAGCTGCGCAGGCGTAGCGCCACCGCAAGGTTGATCAGCACGATGAACACCAGCGCAACGCACACACCGGTCCACTGATCGGCCGCCCAGAACAAGCCGGTTAGCGAACCCACCAGGCTGGAGCCCAGGTAATACGCGCTCAAGTACAGCGATGCGCCCAGCGCCTTGGCCGGGCCAGCGCGGCGGCCCACCCAACTGCTTGCGACGGTATGGCCGCCAAAGAAGGCAAAAGTGAACATGGCAATGCCGACAATCACCAGCGGCAGCCAGTCTGACAAGGTCAGCAACAGGCCGGCCAGCATTAGCACCTTCATGCCCCACAACACGTGGCGACGACCGATTTTGTCTGCCATCTTGCCAGACCAGGCCGAAGCAAAAGTGCCGACCAGATACAGTGCAAAGATCATGCCGATGGTGGAGTCAGACAGATTGAATGGCGCGCGCTCCAGCCGGAAACCCATGTAGTTGTACAGGCTCACAAAGCAACCCATCAGCGCAAAGCCGGTGAAAAACAGCCACGGCAGACCGGCATCACCAAACAGGCTTTTGATGGCCTGCCACAAAGCTTTGCGACCCGCAGCGCTGGTTGGCAACGGGCGCGAGGCAAAGTGCTGCGATTTGGGCAAAAACCGCCAGAACACAAAGGCGGCAATCAACCCCAAAGCGCCGACGAAACCCGCCGCAGCGCGCCAGGAGAAAAAGTCTGCCACCCAGGCGCTGGTCAACCGGCCACTCATGCCACCCAGGGCAGTACCGGCAATGTACAGACCCATGGATGCGCCCAGCGATAGCGGGTCGATTTCTTCTGCCAGGTACGCCATAGCCACGGCGGGCAGGCCAGCCAGTACCACGCCACACAGAATCCGGAAGACCAGCAAGCTGCCAAAACCCGGCGCAAAGGCGCTCAGCAAGGTGAGCACGGCAGCGGCGAACATGGCCGTGCACATCACCGGTTTGCGGCCAAAGCGATCAGAAATGAAACTGGCCGGGATCAAGGCCAGAGCCAGACCGCCGGTAGAAATCGACAACGCCACGCTACTGGCGGCCGGGCTTAAACCAAATACCCGGGAGAACAGCGGCAGCAAAGGCTGTACCCAATACAACAACCAGAAGGTGGAGAAACCACCCAGAAACAGGGCGATATTGGTACGGCGATAAGCCGGGGTACCGGCCTTGATCAGGGCGACTGCGGTGAGGTCTTGCATGATATTGCCTGGGCGTACGCATGAGACAGCAAAAGCTTATGCTCGCACTGACTACCAGTCCAATATATATTTATGCATGTTCTGATATGTTTGAGATATGAATGGAACTCCGACACCTGCGTTATTTTGTGGCCGTGGCTGAAGAACTGCATTTCACGCGGGCGGCAGAGAAACTGCACATTGGCCAGCCGCCGTTAAGCCAGCAAATCCAGGCGCTGGAGGCCGAACTGGGCGTGGCGCTATTTGCGCGCAGCCGTCGTAAAGTGGCGCTGACCCCCGCAGGGGAGCGCTTCTTGCAGCGGGCCCGCAATATCTTGCAGCAGGCGGCAGATGCGGCAGAAGATGCCCGCCGTGCGGCACGCGGTGAAGTGGGCGAGTTGGTCATCGGCTTTACGCCCTCGCTGCCGTTTACCAGCTTTCTGCCACGGCTGATCTACCGGTTCCGTCAGCGTTACCCGGATGTGCGGCTTAACTTGCTGGAAATGATGACCGTGCAACAAATGGCCGCCGTGGCAGACGGCACGCTGGATATCGGCATGGTGCGCTCCACCGACATGCAAGTGCCGGATAACGTGGTGCTGCGGCATCTGGCGGATGACCCCATGCTGGTGGCATTGCGGGACGATCATCCCCTGGCCGGGCAAACCGCCATCGGGCTTGCCCAACTGGCGCAAGAACCGTTTGTGATGTACCCGGAATCGGCTGGCACCGGTATTTATCGACAGGTGCTGCGCCTGTGTGATCTCGCCGGTTTTGTGCCAGAGGTGGTGCAGGAAGCGCGGGAAGGTACCACGCTGATCGGGCTGGTGGCGGCCGGGCTGGGGGTCAGCATCCTGCCGGCGCCACTGTCTTGCGTGAAGGTGGAAGGCGTGTGCTACCTGCCGCTGACGGATGCAGGCGCCATGACCAGTGCCTCGCTGGCAACCCGCGCCCAGAATACATCACCTCTGGTGGCCAACTTTGTGGCGTTGCTGGAACAGGTGGGCTGAGGGTTTTACACGCCGCCGTTGCTACCAGCATTACCGCCCAGATTGCCAACCGCAACGTTGAGTGTTGCCGAACCGGTGCTGCCGCCTTCGGCCAGCTTCACCGCATCCTTGATGGCGGATTCCGCCCCCTGGATATCTTTGTTCTTGCCCCGCAGATGCATTTTGACCAGCGCAACCAGTTGCTGCAGGCTGCGTGCCACTTTTTCGACCAGCGCCCGGTCGCTAGCGCTCATATTGCCGCCATTGCTGCCGGAGCCCGAAATCTTGAAATTGGCGCTCGGCTTGCTGGCCGCAGTGGCGGCCTGGGTGGCGGTTTGCGCCAGTTGCTGTGCGTCTTGCGCTGCCGCGCTGGCGTCGGTTTTGTCGCTGGTGGCAGATTGATCTGCTGTCGCGGTTTTGTCATGCCCAACTGCGGATGCATCGGTTGCAGTACTCGTGCTGGCATCCGTGCTGCCCGCTGTACTGCTTTGCGCATTGTTTGCGGCGGCAGCCGTACTAGTGTCCGTTGCGCCCGTAGCATCTGCGCCGCTGGATGAAGCGTCACTGGCGTTCTGGTCGCCGCT
>JASLES010000452.1 GCA_030151005.1 Silvimonas sp. | reverse complement strand
ATTGAGCGTGACAGAGCCCGTCGGGATCGGGGTGGCCATGCCGGAGCCTGCGGCAATTTTGTACAGCGTGTTGCTTCCTGAGTCAGCGACAAACAAGTTGCCTGCAGCGTCAACGGCAATGCCGGATGCTTGTACCAGGGCAGGAGAAACGTTCAGTGGGTTGGGTGTCGAGGTGCCAGCGGCAACTTCAAAAACATCGGTGCCTGCGGTGATATATAAATTGCCGGCAGCATCTATGGCAATGTATTGCGGGCCGTTCAGTGTCAACCCCAGCGGTACCGGGTTGGTGGTGCCTGCGGCAATCCTGAAAACATCGTTGGCGCTGTCATCAAGCACATAGACATTGCCGCCAGTATCAATTGCAATGCCGGCCGGGCTCGAAAACGTGCCAGGGGCAATTTGCGTAGCTGTGGTAGCGCCCGGCGCAATGCTGTAGAACGCCCCGCCAGTAAAATCCGAGACATAGACCGTACCGCCGCCATCCACCACGACGGCCGCAGGCCCGGCAAAAGGCGAACCAGTCAGAAGCGGCGTCGCCGTGGTAGCGCCTGGCACAATTTTGTACACGTTGCCGGGCGTTCCATCGGCCACATAGACGTTACCCTGACCGTCAACGGCCGTAGCAATGGGATGGGCAAACGCCCACGAGGGGGCCAACTGGATCACCGGGGCCGAGCAATGTACCGCAACGCTGGTGACATCGGCCGCTACACCAGAACCACTCCCCGCTGTCACCTTGCAGACCTGACCGGAAGGCTGCGTGCTCACCGCAACCTGGTAGCCACCGCCCGCGGCAACAGCCGCATGAAAGGTGAATGGCCCATCCGCGTTAAGGGTTAGCACATCGCTGTTGTTATGCAGGGTCACCGTTCCCCCACTCAACCCGGAGAGCGTGCCGCCGATGGTGTAGCTGGACGCGCCAGCTGGCGTGGGGGTTGGCGTTGGAACGGTAGTCGGCACCGGGGTTGCAGATGGCTGCGACGCCGGCGTTGCGGATGGCGCCGGGGCGCTGTCCGAACTACCAAAGAAATCCCCGCCACATGCTGTCAGGGCGGCAACCAGCAAAGGTGACCAAAGCCGAAGTGCGGTTTTCATTTTCCCCCCAGGGGCTAGTGCTGGGTGTAATCATGAAAGCATAGATGGCACTACGGCCGGCCGTGCATACCGGAGGAATAAACGGTCATCTCACTGTAATACGGTGTTTAGCCCGCCGCGCTCAGTCCGGCTTGTACATCTGCTATGAGGGCGTCCACCTCTTCAATTGTGGTCGCCCAAGAACACACAAAGCGCGCGCCGCCGGCACCGATAAAGCTGTAGAACGCCCAGCCCTTATCCTTCAGCACTTGGGCCACGTTGGCAGGCAGATTCACAAACACGGCGTTAGCCTGGGTCGGGAACATCAATGAAACCCCGGGCAATGCGGCGAGAGCGTCCGAGAGGCGTGTGGCCATTGCATTGGCGTGGGCCGCGCGCTTGAGCCAGGCCACTTGCTGCAACATGCCCACCCACGGTGCGGCCAGAAAACGCATTTTGGAGGCCAGTTGACCGGCCTGCTTGCAGCGGTAGGCAAAATCCTGCGCTAATTCGTGATTGAAGAACACCACAGCCTCGCCCACCGGCATACCCATTTTGGTGCCGCCAAAGCTGAGCACGTCCACGCCCGCTTGCCAGGTCAGTTCTGCCGGGCTGACACCCAGATGCGCCACCGCATTGGCAAAACGCGCGCCGTCCATATGGAACGCCAGCCCCATCTCACGACAAGCCGCCCCAATGGCTTTGACTTCTTCCAGTGAGTACACGGTTCCCACTTCGGTCGATTGTGTGATGGTCACGGCGCGCGGTTTGGGATAGTGGATATCAGTACGGGCCGCGACCAGGCGGGCAATGCCTTCGACATCCAGCTTGCCGCCCTCGCCTTCGGCCAGCAACAGCTTGGTGCCATTGGAGAAAAACTCCGGGCCGCCGCATTCGTCGGTTTCGACGTGCGAGAGCTTATGACAGATGATGCTGTGATAGCTCTGCACCAGGGACGCCAGCGCCAGTGAGTTGGCGGCGGTGCCATTAAACACAAAGAATACGTCGCAATCAGTCTGGAACAGTTCACGAATGGCATCGCAGGCGCGGCGGGTCCACTCGTCATTGCCGTAAGAGGCGGCATTGCTGGTATTGGCGGCAATAAAGGATTCAAGCGCTTCCGGGCAGATGCCGGAAGTATTGTCACTGGCGAAGGCGGTTTTTTGCATGGGTGGGTAATCCATTTTCAAAGCGCTGCCGGCTTGTGGCTGCAGCGTATATTGGCAATCAGTTTGAGCTGATTAAACCAGAGCCACGCCCTTGGCCTCAAGTCGTGTTTACCCTGGGCTGGTTCCGGGTTAGCGGTGGCTGGCAATGGCCTCTATCACCGTCTCATAAAACGCGGGCGGCAGATCGTGCCCCATGCCTGCCAGCAACATGTAGCGGGCACCGGGGATGGCCCGCGCGGTGTCCTCGCCACACACTGGTAAAAACACGGGATCGTCCGCGCCGTGGATCACCAGCGCAGGCACGGTAATGGATACCAGTCTGGGTGTACGGTCCCCGCACGCTGCAATCGCGGCGATCTGCCGGGCAAAACCGCCTGCGCTCCTGCCGCGCCGGCACTCCTCCCGCAGGAGTATCTCGTGCTGTTCGACATTGAACGGATAGCCGGTGCCGGCAATGCGTCGGGCAAAAGCGAGCCCATGCGCAACAAAGCCATCTTCATCCAGCCGTGGGTCTGGCGCGGGGCGGGTCATCAGCGTCATGACTTCCGGCGCGGCCGCAGGCAACGCCGGATGACCAGAACTGGACATGATGGAGGTAAGCGACAGCACCCGTTCCGGATAAAGACAGGCAACTAACTGCGCAATCATGCCGCCCATGGAGCGCCCGACAATATGGGCACGGGCAATGCCCAATGCGTCTAGCAGACCGATTACATCTGCCGCCATGTCTTCCAGCGTATAGGCCAGCGCGGGTTGCCGGCCGGCGCGCAGTTCAGTCGCCAACATGGCGAAATCGGGTGCCGGATGGTGATCAAAGTGCGTGGACTGTCCGGTGTCACGCAAATCAAACCGGATAACGCGATAGCCCCGTGCGGCCAGTGCCGTACAGAACGGCACGGTCCAGCGGATCATTTGGCTGCCCAGACCGGCTATCAACACAATGGGTTCGGCTGAAGCGTCCCCAACGCTGTCCCAGGCCAGTTCTATACCGTTGGCTTTCAGCCTCGTCATGATGCGTGCCTCATAAAGTATGAGGCCAAAATTTACCCGGATAAAAATATCAGGTCAAATATTATCCGGGTAAATATGGAACATACCAGCGCGCCCGGCCCGATTAACCCCGAACCAGGTGCGCTTGCGGGCGCTGCAGATAGACATCCCGATAGAACGCCAGGCGATGCGCCAGCACGTCGGCACGTTGCGTCTGCGGCAGATACTCGGCGCGCACCGGTGGTTTCTGGCAGATATCGGCCTCGTTACCGCCCGCGCACAACCAGCCCAGTCGGGCCGCGCCCAGCGCCCCGCCCGCCTCGCCGCCATGATGAGTGACGATACGAAGGTGAAGCACGTCCGCAATCAGCTGCGCCCAGTACGGACTGCGGGCGCCACCGCCCATG
>JASLES010000366.1 GCA_030151005.1 Silvimonas sp. | reverse complement strand
ATCAGCGTGAAAATGAGCCGGGACATGCCTTCCCTCCATGTAAGGGGCTTACGTTTCATTGCACTGCACAATTACGATAACTTTCTATTGTTTCAGTTTCAACAACGAGAAGTTTTCTCTAATAGAAAGCAATGGTGATTCTGCAGTAATTTTGAGTCTTTCAGCAAGCTGGCATGACAGAGTGCTTCAGACAAACGGCCACAAACAAGGCTTTGTAGTATCAATAAAACAACTACATTTAGGGGTCACCCTGATCTCCGCCTCATTCCTTACAAAAAAGAGGTGTGATACAGCTCACCAGAAAAACAAAAACCCCGGCCTGGACCGGGGTTGTGTGAACTACTCACCTGCTACCAAACCGCCTGGCAGGATGGCGTAAGACCATTTACTTCATATTGGGCATCACGAACTCAGGGCCGGCCTGACGATTCCCCGGCCAGCGCTGGGTGACGGTTTTAAGACGCGTATAAAAGCGCACGCCTTCCGGCCCGTGCATGTGATGGTCGCCAAAGAGCGAGGCTTTCCAGCCGCCAAAACTATGAAACGCCATTGGCACTGGAATCGGCACATTCACCCCCACCATGCCGATCTGGACTGACGCCGTGAAGTGCCGGGCCGTGCCCCCATCCCGCGTGAAAATGGCCGCGCCATTGCCAAATTCGTGTTCGTTGACCAGTTGGACTGCGGTGGCGTAATCCGCCACCCGGCTCATGGCCAGTACCGGCCCGAAAATTTCTTCCCGGTAGATCTTCATGGATGGCGTGACGTGATCAAACAAGGAACCGCCAAGGAAGAAACCATTCTCGTAACCGGCCAGTTTGAAGTCCCGGCCGTCGACCACCAGCTCTGCCCCTTCTGCCACGCCGGCATCGATATACCCTTTCACCTTGTCCCGATGTACGCCAGTGACCAGCGGGCCCATTTCTGCGGTTTGATCCAGCGAGTGCGATACCTTCAGTTTGGCCAGACGCTCCACCAGTTTGGTGCGCAAGGTGTTGGCGGTTGCCTCGCCAACCGGCACTACCACCGAGATCGCCATACAGCGCTCGCCAGCCGCACCGTAGGCGGCGCCCATCAAGGCATCGGCGGCTTGATCCATATCGGCATCCGGCATCACCACCATGTGATTCTTGGCCCCACCGAGCGCCTGCACCCGTTTGCCGTTGGCAGTACCGCGTTCATAGATATACCGTGCGATTGGCGTGGAACCAACAAAGCTGACGGCCTGCACGTCCGGATGATCAAGCAGCGCATCTACCGCAACTTTGTCGCCTTGGACCACATTGAATACGCCATCAGGCAACCCGGCTTCTTTCAGTAACCGGGCAATTTCCAGCGACGCACCAGGCACGCGCTCGGACGGCTTGAGCACAAAACAGTTACCGCAGGCGAGCGCCACGGGGAACATCCACATCGGCACCATGGCCGGGAAGTTGAATGGCGTAATACCGGCCACCACGCCCAGCGGTTGGCGCAGAGAGAAACTATCCACTTCGGTACCGACGTTCTCCGTCATCTCGGTCTTGAGCAATTGCGGAATGCCGGTGGCAAACTCCACCACCTCCAGGCCGCGCTGCAGTTCGCCCAGGGCATCGGCATGCACCTTGCCGTGTTCCTGGCTGATCAGGGTGGCCAGCGCTTCCAGGTTTTCTTCCATCAATCGCAAGAACTTGAACAACACACGCGCCCGACGCAGCGGCGGGGTGGCAGCCCACGCCGGAAACGCCTTTTTGGCACTGGCGACCGCTGTGGCGACATCTTCAGTTGTCGCCAGCACCACCCGCCCGCTCACCTCGCCCTTGCTGGGGTTAAACACCTCGCCAAACCGGACGGAGGCGCCTGGAACCTGCTGGCCACCAATCCAGTGCAGCGCGGCGGCAAGTTGTTTGATGTCTTGGTTGGAAGTCATGTTGTGTTCCTGATTCAGGTTGATGCTGTTTGTGGCCGGCCGGTTCATTTTGCCCGGCCTGCCGGTTGTTTGTTTGCGTGGTCATCACGCTGTTTGCCAAAGCAAGGCCACTTGCGGTGGCCTGCTGGATTCCGGCTCAGGGCCGGAATGACGAGTCAGTGGGGTGCGTATTGCCGTTGTCTTTGGGTGTTGCCGTTGCAGTTGCCTTTGGTTTGGACCTTTGGGGTTGCTGTTGCCTTTTCTCTCCCCGTCAAAGCCAAGCGCCGAAGGAGTGGAGGGAGACCCCAGGCTCCCGACCGACTGAGGGCAGCCCGGAGGGCCGCCAGGCTGGGGTCGCCTTTCTTTGGTTACTTTCTTTGGGGCCGCCGAGGTGGCGAAGCAAAGAAAGTGACGTGGGCCCGGCACCCCGGGTTTCAAAACACCGCGCCCTCAGGCGCTAACACCCACAACAACCTTAACCACGTCCGCCACCCCGGATTCCCGCTTCGCTCCATCCGGGCTACGAAGCAGCACACCTTATCCCATCACCTTCCTCACACATCTCCGCAACCCATCCACCATCGCCCCGATCTCTCCCTCGGTAGCAATAAACGGTGGCCCCATGGCCACAGTGTCACCCGTGACGCGGAACAGGAAACCTTCTTCAATCCCCGCTTCAAACAGCTTGTAGGCCCGCAAGCCCGGCGAGCCCTCAATCGGGGCCAGATCAATAGCCGCAGCCAGACCAATATTGCGGATATCCAGCACACCAGCCTCACCCTTCAGGCTGTGGATGGCGTCTTCCAGCACAGGTTCCAGCGCACGGGCGCGTTGCAACAGACCGTCTTGTTCAATGATATCGAGCACCACATTGCCCACGGCAGCGGCCAGCGGGTGGCCAGAGTACGTATAGCCGTGCATAAACTCCACGGCATGCGCCGGGCCGGCCATGAAGGTGTTGTAGATGTCGTCCCGCACAATCACGCCGCCCATGGGCACCACGCCATTGGTAATGCATTTGGCAAAGGTAATCATGTCTGGTGTCACGCCAAAGCGTTGCGCGCCAAACCACTCGCCCACCCGGCCAAAACCGCAGATCACTTCATCAAAAATCAGCAAGATGCCGTGTTTGGTACACAACTCACGCAGGCGTTGCAGATAGCCTTCTGGCGGCACCAATACACCGGTTGAGCCGGCCATAGGCTCGACAATGACTGCGGCAATGGTCGAGGCATCATGCAACGCGACAAGGCGCTCCAGTTCATCCGCCAGGTGGGCGCCCCATTTGGGCTGACCACGGCTGAAGGCCATTTGCGAGAGGTTGTACGTGTGCGGCAGATGATCCACACCATTGAGCATCAGCGGGGCAAACATCTTGCGATTGGCCACCATGCCACCAACCGAAATACCGCCCATACCAACGCCGTGGTAGCCGCGTTCCCGGCCAATCAAACGCGTGCGGGTGGCTTCGCCGCGCAGACGGTGATAGCCAATCGCCATTTTCAGCGCAGTATCGACCGACTCTGAGCCGGAGTTGCAAAAGAACACATGATCCAGCCCTTGCGGTGCCAGGTTGGCAATGCGTTCAGCCAGGCGCAGCGTTTGCGGATTGGCCAGCTGAAATGCCGTGCTGTAGTCCAGTGTTTCGGCCTGTTCTTTCAGGGCCTGCGCAATACGCGGATCACCATGCCCCAGCGCGCTACACCACAGACCAGAAAGGCAATCAAACAGCGTTTTACCCTCTGCCGTCTGGTAGTACGCGCCCTTGGCAGACACCAGAGTGCGTGTGGCCGGGTTAGCCTTGAAGGCCCGATTGCCTGTGAAGGGCATCCAGTAGGGTTCGGCATTCAGTTGGGCGTGATCCGGGTGTTTTGAATTCATGGGGCAAGCTCCATCGCAGGTATCGGAACAGGGATGATTGCAATGTACGCAGCCGGGGTCGCCATGCATATATACAGTTATGCAAGTCGCCGGCAGAACTGTCTATATGGCGCCACCAGCACAGTTCGGACAAACGCCCAGGAATGGCGGTTTTTCTACGCTGCAGCGCCGCAATGGTGCATTGGGGAAGGCCTTGCATGCTGCACATATACAGTGTGTATGATGAGTGGGTTACCTGAACCTTATCGCCACCATGAATCAGCGCTCCGCCCTGCCTGTATTTACCCTGGATGCCACCAGTGCCACCCCGCTGGTGACGCAACTGCATGACGCGATTGCCGAGCAGATCAGCCGTGGCTTGTGGCAGGCCGGCATGCGGTTGCCATCGGTGCGAACGTTGGCCAAAGCCTGTGCCGTCAGCACCTTAACGGTGACCAATGCTTATAACCGACTTGTGGCGGCGGGGTTTGTCGAGGCCCGACGCGCCAGCGGTTACTTTGTGCAAGCGCGATTACCGGAAAAAACCCGGGCCCGCGTCAGCGAGCCGCCACTCTCTATTGACTCTTTACTACTGTTACAGCGCGTCTACGGCGATGACTCGCTCAGCATCAAACCCGGTAGCGGCTGGTTGCCGGACTCGTTGCTGTTTACTGATGGCATCAAACACGGTCTGGCCACCCTCTCCCGCCGTCAGCCCAATGCCTTTGCGCGTTACGGCCATGCTTATGGTTATGCGCCACTGCGCCAGCAAATCCAGACCCAACTGGCCGCACGCAATATCGA
>JASLES010000287.1 GCA_030151005.1 Silvimonas sp. | reverse complement strand
CTCCCCTCCGGCAGTGCCGAGCATCGCAGCAGCGCGTGGGGAATTCGGCGAGCACCTGTTTGAGCCCGAAGGGCGAGTCTGCGGAGCCGCCCACGTGATGCGAGAAGCACAGGGAACCCACGTAGTGGGCGCTGTCGCAGGGGTCGCCTTTTCTTTGGGTACTTTCTTTTGGCGACCCAAAAGAAAGTGCCTTGCTGTCGGGCAACCCCCGACGTGTAAACCACCGCGCCAAAGGCGCTAACACCCAAGTATCACAATCGGTGGCCTGTCGCCACTGCACCAAACCCACCCCGCACCCGTGAACCACGCCAGCCCCCGGCGCAGCAGCCAGCCCCTCTCACCCCGCATACAACGTCGAATCCGCAAAATCCTCGGCCGTCAAAACCCGTCCCACCAGGATCAGCGCCGTGCGCTCAATCTCTGTCTCGCTCACCTTGCCCACAATATCGGCCAGCGTCCCCGTTACCCGGCGCTCATCCGGCCAACTGGCGCGGTACACCACGGCAATGGGGCAATCCGCGCCGTAATGCGGCAAGAGTTCGGCCACGATACTGGCCAGATGCCGCACGCCCAGATGAATTGCCATCGTGGCCTGGTGGCGCGCCAGATCGGCCAGGGCTTCGCCTTGCGGCATTTTTGACTTGGTGCCGTAGCGGGTCAGGATCACGGTCTGCGCCACGCCCGGCAGCGTCAGTTCAACACCCAAAGCGGCGGCACTGGCTGCCGTAGCGGTCACGCCCGGAACGATTTCGTACGCAATGCCCAGCGCTTTGAGCCGGCGAATCTGTTCGCCAATGGCGCCGTATAAAGACGGATCGCCGGAGTGAACCCGCGCCACGTCTTTGCCTTCGGCATGCGCCTGGGCCAGCAAGTCCATGATCTGATCAAGTGTCAGTTCTGCCGTATTCACCACCCGCCCGGCCTGATGACCGGCCAGCACGGCGTCCGGCACCAGCGAGCCGGCATACAGGATGACCGGGCAGCTACGCACCAGGCGCTGGCCTTTCACGGTAATGAGTTCCGGATCACCCGGGCCAGCGCCAATAAAGTAAACGGTCATGCCAGGTTTTCGCTTTTCAATGTATGGAGGAGCGCCTCAATGTCGGTGAACTCCCGCTGCGCTGTCGGTAGCGCCGGGCGGCTGAACATCAACACGGGCAGCGCCAGTTGGCGGGCGACTTCCAGCTTGGCTTCCGTTGCCGCGCCGCCGCTGTTTTTGCTGATGATGACGTCAATCTGATGCGCCTGCAGCAGCGCGCGTTCGCCGTCTACCGTAAAGGGCCCGCGCACACCCAATATCTGCGCACGCGCATTGCCGGGGTGCGGATCAAGACAACGCACCAGCCAGTGCTGATGCGGAGGGATGTCATCCAGATGCGCCAACGGTTCTCGACCAGAGGTAAACAGAGGTCGCTTGAACGGGGCCAGTTGCGCCATCAAATCGGCCCAGTTAGTCACGTCACGCCAGTCATCACCCACCCCCGCTTGCCAGGGAGCGCGACGCAATGCCCAGTAGCCCAC
Source organism: Silvimonas sp. (assembly GCA_030151005.1). GTDB lineage: Bacteria > Pseudomonadota > Gammaproteobacteria > Burkholderiales > Chitinibacteraceae > Silvimonas. Next base: position 14,332 of record JASLES010000287.1, on the reverse strand, counting down.
GCCGGTTTGCGTGCAGGCCCGCGCTGCGTTGCCACTGATCTGCGCGGCGTAAGGGTGGGTGGCGTCCAGCAGCAGCCCGATGCCCGCTTCGACCAGATAGTGCGCCAAGCCTTCAGCACCGCCAAAGCCACCCACGCGCACCAGGCAGGTCAGATCCTGCGGCACCCGCCCAAGGCCCGCCAGGCTGTAAACATGACGCGGGCCCAGGTGGCGGGCAATGTGCAACGCATCCCCCGTTCCGCCCAGCAGTAAAATGCGCACAGCGTCAGACATCGGCCGCGCGCTTGTGAACTTCATAGAGCATTAACGGCAATGCGGGACGCCAGGTATCAAAACTGCCCAGCGGCTGCGCCTGAGCCAGCGCAATGCGCGTGAGGGAGCCGCCGTGCTCCGCATGCCATACCATCAAGACCTGTTCTGCCTGCAAAGTCACCGCGTTGGCAATCAAGCGCCCACCGGGTTTGAGCGCGCCCCAGCAGGCATCCAGCATGCCCGGGGCGGTGACGCCGCCGCCAATGAAAATGGCGTCTGGCGAGGGCAACGCCGCCAGCGCTGCCGGTGCATCACCAGTCACCAGTTGTAGCCTTGGCACGCCCAGTTGATCCCGGTTATGCGTGATGAACTGCTGGCGACCCACGTTGGCCTCTACCGCAATGGCGCGGCAGTCCGGGTGGCTGCGCATCCACTCAATGCCAATTGAACCAGACCCCGCGCCGATATCCCATAACAATTCGCCCGGCCGGGGCGCGAGCCGGGCCAGCGTGATGGCACGCGCATCGCGCTTGGTGATCTGGCCATCGTGCCGGTAGGCCTCATCCGGCAAGCCGGGGGTGAGCGGCAAGCTGCGGGTGTTGCTATCGGCAACCAGGTGGAGTGCCACGAGGTTAAGGCTGGCTGTTTCAGGCACCGACCAGGCTGCCGCAGTGCTGGTGAGGTGTTGCTCGGTACTCGCCCCCAGGTGCTCAAGCACCGTCACCCGGGTGGGGCCAAACCCTTGTTCGGTCAGATGGCGCGCAATGGCGGCGGGGGCCGTGCCATCCGCCACCAGCAACAACAAGCGTCCGCCCGCATGCAAATGCGTGTTCAACGTCGCCAGGGGTTGGGTCAGCAAAGACAGCACCTGACATTGCGGCAAAGGCCAGCCCAACCGCGCGGCCGCCAGCGAGACTGAAGACGGCGCAGGGATGACGGTCATTTCTGCCGGATCAACCTGCTGTGCCAGACTGGCGCCCACGCCGTAGAACATGGGGTCGCCACTGGCCAGTACGCAAACCGGCGTGCCGCGGCGGCTCAATACCGGCGCAAGGTCAAACGGCCGGGGCCAGAGGATACGTTCTGCTTTCAGGCACGTGGGTAACAACGCTAACTGGCGCTCCGCCCCCACCATGACGCGGGCGGCCAGCAGGGCATGACGGGCCTGCTTTGAGAGGCCCTGATAACCATCATCGCCTATCCCCACCACGGTCAACCACGCGGTCATGTGTTTTCCTTGTTTTGCCTCGGCGGCATGACGGGGCTATGAAAATTGCATACCATATCGAATATCAAGCGCAGCCCTGACAGGCATTGCAAATGAGGCCGTAGTATATCGCATACCCTGGTACGGCCCGGCGCAACGACACTCCAACCCGGTGCCATCTTGATCCTGCCCGATTCACCCTTCCCTGCGGCACCTGACGCACGCCAATCTGCTTGCCCCGGGCTGCTGCATATTGTCCCGGCGCTGGACGCCGGCCTGTGTCGCATCAGGTTGCCCGGCGGGGTGTTGCAGGCGGATCAGGCCCACGCGCTGGCCGCTGCAGCCAGCCGTCATGCCAGCGGCGTCATTGAGGCCACCAACCGCGCCAATCTGCAACTGCGCGGCGTCAAAACCGGCCAGGAAGCCGCCCTGATCGACGCGCTGCTGGCCGCAGGTCTGGGCCCGCAAGCCGGCGCGGGCTCGGTTGATGCGCGCGACAACGTACGCAATGTCATGCAAAGCCCGCTGGCCGGGCGGGATGAAGCCACGCTGATTGACACCCGGCCACTCACCGCTGACCTGCTGACCCATTTGCAAAGCGTGCCGACGTTTGCGGCGCTCTCGCCCAAGTTCTGCATTTTGCTGGACGGTGGTGAGGCGCTGGCTGCCACGGATCACCCGCACGATATCTGGCTGTCTGCGCTGCCGGCAGACGCGCTCGGCCCGCGCTTTGTCTTGGGGCTGGCGGGCTGCCCTGGCCCAGAGACGGCGCTGGCCAGTGTCAGGCCGGATCAGGTGATTGCCACCATCAGCGCTTTGCTGGCGGTGTTTTTGCGGCTGGCCGGGCCAGAGCAGCAGCGCATGCGCCAGTTGCTGAGCACGCACAGCACCGCCGATATGCTGCAGCAAGTGCAAACGCAACTGGGGCACGCGCTGGAAAATCTCCCGGACTTGAGCGCATGGCAGCGCCAGCCTGCTAGTGGCGCGTTGCAAGTGGGGGTGCATGCCCAAGCCAGGGCCTCTGGCCTGTATTATGTCGGCGCGCGCTTGCCGCTGGGGCGCATGACCGCCGCGCAGTTACGCACAGCGGCCAATCTTTGTCAGGGCGTCATGCATTTCACCCCCTGGCAAGGTGTGCTATTGCCTGATCTGCCGCAAGCCAGCGCCCAGTTCATGGCAGCCGGATTGCGCCAGTTGGGCTGGTTAACCGACTGGCAATCCCCGCTGACCCGCCTGATTGCCTGTGCTGGTAGTGCTAGCTGCGTAAAATCACACGCCGATACCAAAACAGATGCCATCACGCTGGCCCAATTGCTCACCGTACCCCGCGCCGTTCATTTGTCTGGTTGTTCGCGCTCTTGCGCGGCGGCGCACACCGCGCCCTGGACCTTGTTGGCCGTCGCGCCTGGCTATTACGACCTTTATCAACGCAGTGCCGAGGGCCGTTTTGGCACCCGGTTTGCCCAACAACTCAACATAGAGCAGGCGGCGCAGATGCTGAACCGCCAGCCTGCCAGCCCGGATTAACCGCATGCTTGAATACATCAAAGACGGCCAGGAAATCTACCGCCGCTCTTTTGCCACCATCCGCGCTGAGGCGGATTTATCGGCCATTGCGCCTGATCTTGAAAAACTGGCTGTACGCGTGATTCACGCCTGCGGCATGGTCGATATCGTGCAAGATCTGGCGTTCTCGCAAGGCGCAGGTGAGGCTGGCCGTAGCGCCTTGCAAAACGGTGCGCCCATCCTGTGCGATGCACGCATGGTGGCCGAAGGCATCACCCGCGCCCGCCTGCCCGCCAGCAACCCGGTGATCTGTACCCTGGGGGATAACCAGGTGCCTGATCTGGCACGTGAACTGGGCAATACGCGCTCTGCGGCCGCGCTGGAACTGTGGCGGCCCCATCTGGCGGGCAGTGTCGTGGTGATTGGCAATGCGCCCACCGCCCTCTTCTACCTGCTGGATATGCTGGATGCTGGTGCCCCCAAACCGGCGCTGATCCTGGGTTTTCCGGTCGGCTTCATTGGCGCGGCAGAATCCAAAGCCGCGCTGGCAGCCGATAGCCGGGGCGTACCGTATGTGGTGGTCCACGGGCGGCGCGGTGGGTCGGCCATGGCCGCCGCTGCAGTCAACGCGCTGGCGACGGAGGCAGAATGAGCTCACAACGCGGACGTTTGCTGGGTCTGGGCGTAGGGCCGGGTGATCCGGAACTCATCACCCTCAAGGCGTTGCGCCTGCTGCAGAGCGCGCCGGTGGTGGCATATTTTGTCGCCAAAGGTAAACGTGGCAATGCATTCGGGATCATCGAACACCACCTGACCGATGCGCAGGAACGCTTGCCGCTGGTTTACCCGGTAACCACCGAAACCCTCGCCGCGCCGCAGGATTACGAAACCCTGATTGCCGGCTTTTATGACGATGTGGCGCAAGCGCTCGCCGTGCATCTGGACGCCGGCCGGGACGTCGCAGTGATCTGCGAAGGCGATCCGTTCTTTTATGGCTCGTACATGTATCTACACGACCGGCTGGCCCCGCACTATGAGGCCGAAGTGGTACCTGGCGTGTGTTCCATGCTGGGCGGTGCGGCCGTGCTGGGTGTGCCGCTGGTCTATCGCAACCAGAGTCTGTCTGTGTTGTCTGGCGTCTTGCCGGAAGACGAACTAACCCGCCGGCTGGCCGATGCCCAAGCCGCTGTCATCATGAAACTGGGGCGCAATTTCGAGAAAGTGCGCCGTGTACTGACAAATCTGGGTCTTGCTGACCGCGCTTTGTATGTCGAACGCGCCACCATGGCCAACCAGCGCATAGTGCCGCTGGCAGACGTCGACCCTATGGCGTCGCCGTATTTCTCCTTGCTGGTGGTGCCGGGGGAAAAATGGCGGGGTTGAATACGGCGGCAGCGATTGTCATCCTGGGTGCCGGCGCGCTGGAGACCGCCCGCCGCATCCAGGCAGCCCTACCCGGCGCACAAGTGCATGCGCTGGCCGGGCGGGTTGAGGGCGACATTGCGTACTCAGATCTCAGTGGCCATCTGAAAACGCTCTACACCCAGAACACGCCGATTATTGCGCTGTGTGCGGCCGGCATCGTCATCCGCTCTATCGCGCCCTTGCTGGTCAACAAAGGTACGGAACCCCCGGTGCTGGCGGTGGCAGAAGACGGCAGCGCCGTGGTACCACTTTTGGGTGGGCTGACCGGGGCCAATGTATTGGCCCGCCAAGTGGCCGCCACCTTGGGTATCGCCCCCGCCATCACCACCAGTGGCGAGCTGCGGTTTGGCACCTGTTTGTTGAACCCGCCTGCGGGCTACACGCTGGCCGATCTGGATCACGGCAAACGCTTTGTGTCCGACTTGCTGGCAGGTTCAGCCACACGCGTTGAGGGCGATCTGCCGTGGCTTGGCGAGGCCCGCCTGCCGCATGCAATCACGGCAGAACACGTCATCCGCCTGAGCCCGTATGCCTGGCAGGGTAATCCGCAAGAACTGGTCATCCACCCACATGCCGTGATTGCCGTGGCCGCCGCCGGAACCAACCTGGCCCAGCGCGTCCGCGGCGCGTTGGCGCACCAGGGTCTGGCGCCAGCCGCCCTGGCTGCGGTGGTCATGCTGGAGACGGAGGCCGGTCAGGAGCACGCCACCGCCACGGCAGAACTGGGCGTGCCGTTGCGCCTTGTAACCAGCGTAAGTGAGTTTTTGCCCGGCCAGCCGCTGCCTGAAGAACATGGCGTGGTCCTGCTGGTCAATGATCAGCCGGTGGATCCGCAACAGCTTGGCCATACGCGCGGCAGCCTGACCGTGCTGGGTCTGGGCCCAGGCCGCGCCGACTTGCTGGCTCCCGCCGCCCGCAAGGCGCTGGATGAAGCCACGGACGTCCTTGGCTATGACACCTACGTGAACATGGCCGGGCCGTTTCGCGGTGATCAGACCGTGCACGGCACCGACAACCGTGAAGAACTACAGCGCGCCCGCCATGCCTTTGAACTGGCTTTAACCGGGCGGCGCGTGGTGATGGTGTCCTCCGGCGATCCGGGCGTGTTTGCCATGGCCGCCGCCGTGCTGGAAGCGCTGGACAACGCCGATGATCCGCGCTGGGGTGGCGTAGCGTTACAGATCATTCCGGGGATCTCTGCCGCGCTGGCCACTGCCGCCGTGGCTGGCGCGCCGCTGGGGCATGATTTCTGCATGCTCTCGCTGTCAGACAATCTCAAACCGTGGGACATCATTGAAAAACGTCTGGCGCTGGCGGCAGAAGCAGACCTGGTGCTGGCGTTTTACAACCCGATTTCCCGCGCGCGGCCGTGGCAGCTGGATAAAGCACTAGAGATCGTCCGGCTGCACCGCACGCCCGACACCGTGGTGGTGTTGGGCCGGGATATCGGCCGACCGGGTGGCAAGCTCACCACGCTGACGCTGGGCGAATTACAGACGGCCCAGGTCGATATGCGCACCTTGGTGCTGATTGGGTCGTCCATGACCCGGCGCTTTACCCCACCCAACGGCCCAGAGTGGGTGTATACCCCACGTTTTTATCCTTAAGACACATGCTGGGGCGTGACGCAGGTTGCGCCCCAGGCCTGCGCCAGCGTCGTGCAACGACCCAGCCGTAGCGGGCCGGTTTCAAAATCAACAACATGGACGATCTGGGCATGGGGCGGGCACGCTGGCTGTTCAGACGTTCTGCCGTCGGTAAGCACCCACAAGTGACGTTGTTGTGCTGGATACAAACGCGCGGACTCTGCCAGCATCTCGGCCGCTTTGCGCATACCCAGCGCAAAGGGCGTGCCGCCGCCGCCGGCCAGAGGCGCCAGCCAGCGTTCATTCCACCAGCGCGGCACCGCCGGCCCAAAGCGCACATCGGCCGCATTGCCGCCAAAGCAGATCAGCGCCGCTTGCGCCCGTTGCTGCGCTGCCTGATCAAACATGGAGGCCAGCCAGCCTTTGGCCCGCGCCAGACTTTCATCGCGCAACATGGATGACGAACAATCGAGCACAAAGCAATGCAGCACGCCGGCCTGCGCTACCGTAGGCCGATAGTGCAGGTGCGCCGGCTGCAGCGCAGCCCGCCCTTTGTGGATAAGCGTGCGCGGCCAGTGCAGGCGCGTGCCGGGATCGCCCCAGCGCGCGCTCAGTGTGCCTTGACCTTGCCACCGGGCACCGCTGCGCTGGGCAGCGGCGGCTTTGCCACGATGGCTCAGGCTTTTTTTGCGGCAAGCGGCAACACGCCCCTGGCCGGCTTCAGACCCACGTGTTCCGGCGGCAGATAACCCCAGTCACCTTCGTTTTGCGAGGCGGCGGGCGCAGCGCTGGTTGGGGTTACCTGGCCCGCTGGCGGTGGTGCCATGCGGCGGTGTTGCAACACGGCACTGGCCACGGCATCCACATGGGCCACCGTGATCTGCGTAGCATCTTCCAGAGCGGCCAGCGCCCGCGCTGCACGCAGCATCACCAGATCGGCCCGCAAGCCATCCACCGCCGCCGCAATGCACAAACCGCTGACGTACTCATGGACAGTGTCGTCAAACTCCAGTGCGGCAAGGCGGGTGCGGGCGGCGTGAATCTGCTGGCTAAGGGCTTTTTGTTGTTCGGCGTAATGGGCGCGGAACATATCCGGGTCCAGTTCAAACGCCAGCCGTTTCTTGACGATTTGCTGGCGTATGGCCGGATCAAAACAATTTTGCAATTGCACCATCAAGCCAAACCGGTCCAGCAGTTGCGGGCGCAGTTCGCCCTCTTCCGGGTTCATGGTGCCAATCAATGAGAACCGCGTGGCGTGGCTGTAAGAGATACCGTCCCGCTCTACCGTATTGATGCCACTGGCTGCGGCATCCAGCAGCGTGTCGACCAGCGCGTCTGGCAACAGGTTGATTTCATCCACATACAGTACGCCCTGATGCGCCTGCGCCAGCAAGCCGGGCGAGAACCGCGCCTCGCCCTCTTGCAGTGCTGCGTTGATATCCAGCGAACCGGTCACACGGTCTTCAGAGGCAGCCAGCGGCAAAGTCACCAGACGGCCTTCCGGCAACAGTTCAGCCAGTGCACGGGCAGCGGTGGATTTGGCCGTGCCGCGCGGGCCGCTGACCAGTACGCCGCCAATACCGGGATCTACCGCCGCCAGCAACAGGGCTTGTTGCAGTGCCGGCTGGCCCACCAGCGCGGCAAACGGATAAGCGCTTTGGGCGTGTGCGGGGATCGGAGCAATCATCAAGGGTTCCCTTCCAGAGACTGTTCGGCGGTGAGCAAATGTTGCTCCACCTGGGCTCGATAAGAGCCGGGTTGTTGCCACAGGCCACGCTGCATGGCTTCAAGCAAGCGCTCGCACATGCCATGGAGCGCATGTGGATTATGTTGCTGCAAAAAATCGCGCGTGGCGGGGTCATTCAGATAAGCGTCGGTGACCAGCGCGTATTGGTAGTCCGCCACTACCCGCGCGGTGGCGTCGTAACCGTATAGATAATCGACGGTTGCGGCGATCTCGGCCGCGCCCTTGTAGCCGTGCCGTTTCACGCCCTCCAGCCATTTGGGGTTGACCACGCGGGCGCGGATCACGCGGGCAATTTCTTCATGCAGCGTGCGGATTTGCGGCGCCGCCGGATTACTGTGATCGCCGTGGTACAGCGCCGGCTGCTGGCCGGACAAATGCCGCACCGCCGCCGTCATCCCACCCTGAAACTGGTAGTAGTCGTTGGAATCGAGCACGTCATGCTCGCGGCTGTCCTGGTTTTGCAGCACCACGTCGATGGCTTGCAAACGCTGGCCGAAGGTGTCGGCCGCCGCCTCGCCGGCGGCATTTTGTGCGTAGGCATAACCACCCCAGCGCTGGTACGCGGTGGCAAGGTCGGCATCGGTTTGCCATTGGCGCAGGTCGATCATCTCTTGCAAGCCGGCACCGTAGCTGCCGGGCCGCGCACCAAATACGCGCCAGCCCGCACGGCGGCGTGCTTCATCGGCCGCCATGCCCTGGGCTTGCAGGGCGTCACGCTCACTCAGAATGCGGGCGCGGATGGGGTTGAGGTCAGCTGGTTCATCCAGTTCTGCCACGGCTTGCACGGCGGCATCAAACAGATGGATGAGGTTGGCGAAGGCATCACGAAAAAAGCCTGATACCCGCAACGTGACGTCAATGCGCGGCCGGTCAAACACGCTGATCGGCAAGATTTCAAAGTCGGTCACCCGGTGACTGCCATGCGCCCATTTAGGCCGCACGCCCAACAGTGCCAGCGCCTGGGCAATGTCTTCACCGCCCGTACGCATGGTGGCCGTACCCCACACCGACAAACCCACCGCACGCGGGTAATCACCGTGATCCTGCAAGTGGCGCTCAAGCAACTGGTTGGCCGATTTATTACCCAGCGCCCACGCCGCTTGCGTGGGTACAGCGCGGGTATCGACCGCATAAAAGTTGCGCCCGGTGGGCAGCACATCCGGCCGGCCACGTGTGGGTGAGCCACTGGGGCCTGGCGGCACAAAGCGCCCGGCCAGACCGGCTAGCAGATGATGAAGTTCTTGCGGGCCGCAGGCATCCAGCGGCGGCAAGACTTGCTGTTGCAAGCGAGTCAGTACGGCGCGGCTGTGCGGGCCGATTTCTGTTTGCACCGCGCCGCTGTCGCACAACTCATCCAGCAAGGTAGCGGCCAGCAGTTCCAGCCGCTCTCGCGTATCGCCAGCGTGCCGCCACGGGCTGTCATCCAGCGCTTGTAACGGGGCTGGGCGCGGGCCGGTCCAGGGTGCGGACCAGTCTGCTTGCAGCGGATCAAACGCATCACCCAACGCCAGATCATGTGCCAGCGCAGCAATCAGGCCGGCGTTACCCTCTTTGCCGTCGGCCACCGCAAAACGGGCCAGCGCTTGCAAAGTGTCGCGCCGCTGGCGCGCTTGCGGGGAACGGCCAAAGATATGCAGACCGTCTCTGATCTGCGCTTCTTTGAGCTCACATAACCAGGCATCCACCCGCGTTAACAGCGTGTCTTCATCCGCGCCGGGCGCAGCCATGCTGAGTTCTTCGTGCAGCTTGTTTTGCCGGATGGCATGCAAAATGGTTTTACGCAGCAACTGGGCGCGGCGCGGATCGACGGAGAGCGCTTCGTAGTATTCGTCCACCTGGCGTTCCAGGTCTTGCAGCGGACCGTAGTTTTCCGCACGGGTCAGCGGCGGCATCAGGTGATCGATAATCACCGCCTGGGCGCGCCGCTTGGCCTGGCAGCCTTCGCCCGGATCATTGACAATAAACGGATACAGATGCGGCAGCGGCCCCAGGATCAGATCAGGCCAGCAAGTTGCAGCCAACGCCACGCTCTTGCCCGGCAGCCATTCCAGATTGCCGTGCTTGCCCAGGTGAATGACGGCATCCATGCCCCAGCTTTGCCGCAGCCAGAAATAGAACGCCAGGTAGGCATGCGGCGGGATCAGCTCGGCATCATGGTAGCTGGCGTAGTCATTGTCACCACGTGAACGGGAAGGTTGAATGCCCACAAACACGTGACCACAGCGCCAGCCGGCAATCATGAAACGGCCCTGGCGCAGCGTGGGGTCAGCCTCTGGCGCGCCCCAGCGTTCATCCAGAGCGCTGCGGATTTCTGGCGACAGTTGCGCCAGTTGGGCCAGGTAATCGGCCAGGGCGTAGCTTTGCAGCGCGGGCCGCACGGTGCGGGTAGCGGGGTCGTTGGTCACACCTTGGGTTAACAGGCTGATCAACGCGTCGCCGTCTTGCGGCAGGTCGCCAACCTCATAGCCGTGTTCGGCCAGCGCCTGTAATACCACCAGCGCGGATGCTGGCGTATCCAGCCCCACGCCGTTGCCAATGCGGCCTTCGCTCATGGGGTAATTGGCCAGGATCAGCGCCAGTTTCTTTTGTGCGTTGGGCTGTGTGCGCAAACGGCACCAGCGGCGGGCCAGCGCCACCACAAAATCAATGCGCTCGGCATCTGGCTGGTATTGCACGACATCCACTTGCGTGTGGGGGCAGTGATAAGACAAACCCTTGAAGCTGATGGCGCGGGTAATGATGCGGCCATCCACCTCGGGCAGGGCGACATGCATGGCCATGTCGCGGCTGTTCAAACCGTGGTTGTCGGCCAGCCAGGCTTCACGGTTGCTGCCAGAAAGAATCACCTGCAGTACGGGCGCGTCCCCAAACAGGTCGAGCGGTTCAGCATCGTCCAGCGCACTCGCCGCAAACGCGGTGGTATTGAGCACCACCGCCACGCCATGATCTGCGCACAGTTTGCGCAGCACATCCTGGCTAAATGGGTCTTTGAGCGACGTCACCGCGATCGGCAGCGGGTTGATGCCATCGCGTTCCAGCGCCGCGATCAGCGCATCAAATACCAGGGTGTTGGCGGCCTGCAAATGCGCTTTGTAAAACAGGATGGCCGCCACGGGCGCACCGGCTTGCCAGCGTGCCTGCCAGTCTGCTGCCGTGGCGTGGTGATGCTGCGGGTGGTAAATGGCGGCTGCCGGCAAGGCGCGCGGTGGTGCCGGCTCGTGCCCCCAGCCCAGCACATGAAAGGCAATGGCGCGCAAAAAAGCTTCTGCATTTTGCGCCCCGCCTTCACGCAGGTAGCGCCACAGTTGCTGGCAGAGCGTCGGGTTGACCGTGCTTTTGGCGGTCAGGTTGGGGTCTTCTTGCAGATCGCCAGAAAACATCGCCAGCGCCTGGTGCTTGCGCTGTGCCAGTTCGGTGACTTGTTCAATGCCGTATGGCCAGTAGCTCTCACCCCCCAGGTGATCGACCACGACGGCTTTGGCGTGCTGCAAGACGTCATCGACGTAAAAATCGACCGACGCAGGCTGGCGCAAGAAGGTGACGTTCGCCAGCCGTACGCTGGGGAAATCCGGGCCCAGCCGGGCCACGGCACCGGCCAGCAGCGCCAGCGTGGTATCGGCCGAGCTAAGCACCACGATCTGCGCCGGGCTTTGCTCAATACGGATGACGCCTGCGCTGTCATCAACAAACCCGCCCGGCGTGGTGCGCAACAAATGCATGCGGTCAGGCCGGTTGGGCGGATTGCGCCAGCGCAGCGGTAAACGCTTGCTGCAGTGCGGCCTGATCCAGATCGGCCCCGATCAGCACAAAGCGGCTGTCTGCGGCGTCTGTGGCAGCCCAGCGGCGGTCAAAATAGCTGTCAAACCGTGTGCCCACGCCCTGGATCACCAGGCGCATGGCCGCATCCGGCAGACGCGCAAAACCCTTCACCCGGTAGATATCATGGGCCTCTACCAGCGTGCGCAGCGCGGCAATGGTGGCCTCACGGCTGGTGACCTGGGCATGCACCACTACCGAGTCAAAATCATCGTGGTGATGGTCCGGATCATCGGCCGAGCCATGATGACCGTGGCGCTGGTCAATGCCTTCTTCCGATGCAGCCTCCAGCCCCAGCAGCGCGGCCAGATCAAGCTGACCGTTTTGCGCGCGGACAATCTTTACGTGCGCCGGAATATCTTCACGGATGGTGTCTTCCACCGCTGCGATATGCGCCGGGTTCAGTTGATCCATCTTGTTCAGGATCACCAGATCTGCCGCCGAAAGCTGATCGGCAAACAGTTCATGCAACGGGGATTCATGATCCAGATTCGGGTCTGCCTTGCGCTGCTCGTCCACCGCTTGCGGGTTTTCAGCAAACTGGCCGGCGGCGGTGGCCGGGCCATCCACCACAGTAATCACGGCATCGACCGTAAAACTGTTCTTGATGCTGGGCCAGTTGAACGCTTGCACCAGCGGCTTGGGCAGCGCCAGGCCAGAGGTCTCAATCAGTACGTGATCGATCTGGTCACGGCGCTCGTTCAAGGCTTCCATGACCGGGTAGAACTCTTCTTGCACGGTGCAGCACAAGCAGCCATTGGCCAGTTCATAGAGCTGGCCTTCAGTTTCGTTACCGGCGTCATCGCAACCAATGCCGCAGCCCTTGAGGATTTCGCCATCAATGCCCAGTTCGCCAAACTCGTTGACGATCACGGCAATGCGGCGGCCCTGGGCGTTTTGCAGGATGTGTCGCAGCAAGGTGGTTTTGCCGCTACCAAGGAAACCGGTGATCACAGTGACCGGGATTTTGCGCATTTGCATGAAGAAGGCTCCGGGGGCTTTGATACGAGCGCGTGGCGCGCTGTTTTATGGGCTTGCGGGTGTCGGTTGAATATTCCGTTATCATTGTACCAGCGCCCCACCCGGCCAGAACGTTTGCCCTTGCGCGCCACCGCATACTTTTTTTCATGACCCGCATCGCCTCATACATGACGCCTCAGCTTGCGCTTGGCATTGGTTGCCGCAAAGACAGCAGCACCGCACAGATCAGCGCTGCAATCATTGGCGCCCTGGGTGGGCGCCGGCTGGCTGACGTGCGCACGGTGGCGACCATTACCGAGCGGGGCAACACGCCGGGGCTAACCACCTTCTGCCAGCAGCACGCATTACCGCTGCACACCTTCAGCGCCAAAGAAATCAACGCCCTGCCACAAAGCTGGCCGCCCTCCGCCTTCGTCAAGGCGCAACTGGGCGTGACCGGCGTGTGCGAGCCCTGCGCCTTGCTGGCTGCGGCGGGCGGGGCTTTGCTGGTTGCCAAATTCATACTGGATGGCGTGACCGTCGCCATCGCCGCTTTTCAGGACCTACCCAATGAAAACTGATCCCGCCGCGCACCAGCGCATGACCGAACGCCGCCAGGCCGGTTACGAGAAAAAACAGGCCGCCGCCACGCAGGAAAAAGGCCTGTTGATCGTGAACACCGGCACCGGCAAGGGGAAATCCACCGCTGCCTTTGGCATGGCTGTGCGCACACTGGGCCACGGCTTGCGTCTGGGCGTGGTGCAATTCATCAAGGGCGCACTGCACACGGCAGAGCGGGATTTCCTGGGCGCTGTGGCCCAATGCGATTTTGTGACCATGGGCGATGGCTATACCTGGAACACGCAAAACCGCGATGCCGACATCGCCACCGCCCGCAAAGGCTGGGATGAAGCGCGCCGCATGATAGAGAGCGGCGAGTACCACATGGTGATTCTGGATGAACTGAACACAGTGCTGAAATACGAATACCTGCCGCTCGATGAGGTACTGGCCGTATTCGCCAACCGTCCGGACATGCTGCACGTGGTGGTCACGGGTCGCCACGCGCCAGAGGCACTGATTGAGGCGGCAGATCTGGTCACCGAAATGACCCTGGTCAAACACCCTTACCGTGAACAAGGTGTGAAAGCACAACGCGGCGTGGAGTTTTAAGGGCATGGCACGCTGCCCCGCGCTACTGATCAGCGCACCCGCATCCGGCGCTGGCAAAACCACCATCACCGCAGGCCTGGCGCGTTACCACCGCCGCAACGGCCTGCGTGTGCGCGTGTTCAAGAGCGGGCCGGATTTTCTGGACCCCAAGCTCCTGGCCCACGCCAGCGGTGCGCCGGTATACAACCTGGACCTGGGCATGGTGGGCGCGGAGGGCTGCAACGCCTTGCTGGCGCAGGCAGCCAAAGAGGCGGACCTGATCCTGATTGAAGGCGTGATGGGTTTGTTTGATGGCACCCCCAGCAGCGCGGATCTGGCGCAAGCCTTGGGTGTGCCGGTGCTGGCAGTGATCAGCGGCAAATCCATGGCGCAGACGTTTGCGGCCGTGGCATTTGGCCTGGCGCGGTTCCGGCCGGGGTTGCCGTTTTATGGCGTTCTGGCCAATCACGTCGCCTCTAACCGGCATGCAGAACTACTGCAGCAAGCGTTACCGGCAGATATCCCCTGGTTGGGGCATGTTGCAACAGGCGCCGGCATGGCGCTGCCGGAGCGTCATTTGGGCTTGCAGCAGCCTCAGGATATTGCCGATCTGGACGCCCGGCTGGATCTGGCTGCAGATGTCATCGGCACAACGGCGCTGGCCCGGTTACCGCCGCCTGT
>JASLES010000253.1 GCA_030151005.1 Silvimonas sp. | reverse complement strand
ATGCTTGCGGGCATAAGCCCAGGAAAACAGCGCAGTGCGCACGCCACCGATATGCAGCAAACCGGTGGGGCTGGGGGCGAAACGGGTACGGACGGTCACAGTGGGCTCTCAATCAATATTGGCCGGGAAGTTCGCCATTGTACCGGCTAGCGAGCCTGCCGCCAAAAGCGGCTGGCGGAGAGCGGGAATGGATGGAGAAAAGGAGGATTACGAGGGTTGGAGTTTGGGTTTGCCGTTGCCGTTGGTTTTGGGGTGGCCGTTGTTTTTGCCGTTCTCCCCCATTAAAGCCAGGCGCCGAAGGAATCGAGGGAGACCTTAGGCTCCCGACTGACTGAGGGCAGCCCGGAGGGCCGCCCGGCTGGGTCACCTTTCTTTGGTTACTTTTCTTTGGCGAAGCAAAGAAAAGTAACGTGCTCCGGCCACCGCCGGTATCAAAAACACGCGCCGTCAGGCGCTAACAGGTGTTCAAGTCTTTCTGGTTTCGGCCAGCAAAGGCCACCTACAGTGGCCGGCTGGATTCCCGCCTCCGCAGGAATGACGAGTCAGTGGAGCGCCAAACCACACCATCCTTGCCCCCTCCCCACAAAACAAAAAACCCGGCTGGCACAAAGCCAAACCGGGTTTTCCACACCGCATGAAACGCAAACACGAACGTTACTGATGCACCATCGCCAACCGCATCGGCGCCGGCTTGACTGCCCCGGCCGCTACGGTCGCCGGCAATGAAGCCGCAGCCTGCACCGGACGCAAAGCGCTGTTGATTTCCAGCGGCAGGTTCTGCGGGTTGCGCACTTCGATCTCGCTGGACAGCGTCGGTTGTGACGCCCCCATCGGCGGCTCGAATCGCGCCAGCACATCGTAATAGGTACGCAGACTTTCCACGAACACCACCGGCTCGCCACCACGGGCAAAGCCGAATTTGGTCTGCCCAAAATACTTGGGCAGCCGCAGCAACGGCAGCGTGGTTTTCACGTCTGCCCAGCTGTCAGGGTTCTTGTTCATCTTGCGCGCCAGTTCACGCGCATCCAGCAAATGCCCCAGGCCCACGTTGTACGCCGCCAGCGCCATGAAGGTGCGATCCGGCTCAGGCACGGCCTGATCCAGCCCGTCCCGCAGCGTGGCAATGTAACGTGCCCCGGCCAGAATA
The DNA here is from genome assembly GCA_030151005.1 of Silvimonas sp. GTDB lineage: Bacteria > Pseudomonadota > Gammaproteobacteria > Burkholderiales > Chitinibacteraceae > Silvimonas. The sequence continues at coordinate 7,311 of JASLES010000253.1, read as the reverse complement.
CTCTGGTAGGGGTTGAGGCGATCCACACCCAGCCGCTGCGCGGTGTCTGTGGTCAGCATCATGATGCCGCGCACGCCCGTAGGCGAGGCAGCAGCCGGATCCCAGTGCGACTCCTGATAAGACAGGGCCGCCACCAGGCGCCAGTCCAGCCCGGTTTTCTGCTGGGCTTCATGGAACCATTTGCGGAACGTGGGCAGTACGTCTTCACGTTTGTCCAGGAATGCCTGGGCATCCATCTGGTCGACACGATTGACGTGGCCGTAGTAACGATCCATCAATTGGCGCAGGGTGCCATCAGCAATGACCTGACCGAAGAACTTCTGGACCATGTCCTGCAGTTCCTTGTCGCTGGCATTGCTGGCCCACGCCAGTTGTTGCGGCTTACCCAAGGTGTCGGTCATGCCCACCTGGGGAAAGTAGTTCTGTGCCACATCAGCGGCGTGCGAATCCACCAGCGCAAAATCTGTGTCGCCGGTTGAAACACCCTGAATCAGGGTCTCGCTATCCTGGTCTTGAACAACCTGCCATGCCAGAGAAGGATGCTGCGCTTTGAGGGCGGTCAGCGTTGGCACGTATTGCGGCAGGGTCTTGATGGTGGCTTCCCCGTTGTAGAGCTTCTGCCAGGCGGCAGCTTCGGTCATGCTGTCGTTGTAAACCAGCACAGGGGAAACCGATTGATAGGATGGGCCGAACGCAATGCCAGGATGCGCGCCGTCGTTGTGTAAACCGACCGCTATGTGCGCTTCATTGCGTTGAAGCCTTTGCAGCAGACTCGCGTAACTGTTGTCCACTACAAACCGGATTTTCAGGCCATTGGATTGGGCAAATTTCGTCACCAGGTCGTATTCCAAACCTGCATAGTTGCCTTCGGCATCGATGTAGAGCGAGGTTGGGCCATTCTGGACCAGTACCACAAGCTCTTTCGAATCTTTCCATGACATCAGGTGTTGTTGTTGGTCGGAAGCCTTTTCGTTCATGCCTCCACACCCCACCAATGCCACTACGGCCATAGAGATCAACCAGCGTTTCATGCGACTCCAGATCGTTGAGGAACCGGCATTCTGCCAATTTTGTTGTGTCAGCACAAATGTAAAGACTTGGCAGCGACCATGAAACGGGCTAGAATCCGCCCTCTTGCTGCGGAGAGGTGGCAGAGTGGTTGAATGTACCTGACTCGAAATCAGGCGTAGGTGCAAGCCTACCGGGGGTTCGAATCCCCCCCTCTCCGCCAGTAACACCCCATTTGAAAGGCCGCCCTCAAAAGCGGCCTTTCGCATTTGTGCGCCAGGTTTGCTGCAGCCCGCCGTGTTGTGCATCCCAGGCGACGGGCAGATTCTAGCCGGGGACAATTCCTGCCAGCCCCAGGCGGGTACAGCATTCTCTTGTCGGGCTCGCACTGACAGATGCTCATGCGGTTTGTGAACTTCACACCCACCGCCCCGTGCGAACCGTTTACTACCATAGTCATCCCTGCTGCGACGCACCAGCCCAAAAAGCTTACAAACGAAGATATCTTCGCGCCAGCCGCCAGACGGCATCTACGCGTGCGAAGGCGCGTTCGCGACGCCAGTTTTCCCTTTCAAATCAATCTCCTTTGTTTTCAAGGCACTGCCGCATTTTCTTCAAGCTGGCACGTATCGTGCACATAAGAAGCCTGTGCGGGGCCCAGTCTCTCGCCAATTTCTACAGACAAGGAGCGGCAAATGCACGATATCGGCACCTCCAGGCCCGGCGGTTGGGGCCCTGGTTACAACGAGTTTGAACAGGAGCTTTCCCCCGAACTGTCCGGTGAATCTGGCCAGGAACTGGAAGGCGAATTCGAGGGCGAGTTTGAAGGCGAATTTGAAGGTGAGTTCGAGGGCGAATTCGAAGGCGAGTTTGAAAACGAGTTTGAAACCGAAGTCTCGGGCGAGATGCAAGAGATGGAACTGGCCGCAGAACTGCTGTCGGTGAACAACGAGCAGGAAATGGAACAATTCCTGGGCGGCCTGATCAAGTCTGTGGGCCGGGTGGCCAGCAACTTTGCCAAATCATCCGCGGGCAAAGCCTTAGGGGGGATTTTGAAAACGGCGGCCAAATCCGCCTTGCCCATTGTCGGTAGTGCTTTGGGCAATATGGTGGTGCCAGGTGTAGGCGGCATGATTGGCGGCAAGCTGGCGGGCATGGCCGGCAGCGCGCTGGGGCTGGAACTGGAAGGTCTTTCTAATGAAGACCGCGAGTTTGAGGTGGCGCGTCGACTGGTCCGGATTGGCCAGCAGGCCACCCGCCATCTGGCCGTCGTGCCACCGCATATTCCCCCAGCCAAAGCGGCCAAGGTGGCATTCCTGAAAGCCGCACGCCAGGTCGCACCAGGGCTGCTGCCCGCCATGCGCGTCATTGCCCGCCAGGGCGTGGCCGCGGCGCGACAAGCCGGCACGCCGATCTTCGGGCCGGCCATTCCTGGCGTGGCCCGCCCTTACCGGCGGCATCATCACCGCCGTTACGGTTCCGGCGGCGGTTATGGCGGCGGTTATGGCGGCGGCTATGCAGTCCAGCCTTGGGGTGGGTACGGTCAGGGCCAGGATTCTGGAGGCCAGCAGCCCGCCTACGGCAGTCAGGGCGGTTACGCTGCGCCGGGGCCCGGCCGGATGCAAACCTCTGGCCAGGGTTACGGCGGCCCCAGCACAGGTTGCCCCAATTGCGGCACGCCCGTACAAGGCGGGGGTATTCCGCAAGGGGGCACCTGGCGGCGTTCACGTAGCGGACGGGCCATCATCGTCATGCTGGCCCCGCCACGTCAGGGCTGGTGAGTGCGAGGTCTGTGATGGATGCATGTACCCAGGCCTTGCGTCTGCTGGAACAGGAAGTGCACGGCATCCGCGCCCGGCTTGATGCGCAGTTGCCCTACGCCTTGCAGATGCCGATGGTGCCGGCGGCCAACGTCAGTGACGCGGCCATGGGCGCTATCGAGCGTCATATGCAAGCGGCGCGGCGGCAACTGCGTTTGCGGATCATCCGCTTTCTGCATCGGTTGCAGCAGATGCAGCCGACCCCCCGCAACGTGGCCGATGCCCAGCATCGGTATGCCCTGCTCAAGCTGTATTTTCACGCCGCACTGACACATTTCGAGATTTTTGCCGAGGTGCTCACGCAGCGTAGCCAGCATGGCACCGGCGTGTGGTTATCCGGGCTGGATGTCGCCGCGCAAGATGGGCTGCATCAGCCGGGGCTGCTGCACGACGTTCCACCGGTGATCTGCTACGTGGAGCGCGGCCATGGTGGCGCAATCCGGCGGGCACGGACGCGCTTGCCCGGCGGCGGCAACAATCCGGTATCGGTTATCCGGATGCCGCGAGAGCGCATGGTGGGTACGGGGATTGCAGCCTCGCTATTTCATGAGGTGGGGCATCAAGCGGCGGCCTTGCTGGGTCTGGTCAATGCCTTCAAACGGGCGCTGCAACACCGTTTTGGCAGCCACCAGCCCCCACCGCCAGTCTGGCAGGCCTGGGATCGCTGGATCAGCGAAATCCTGGCTGATCTGTGGGCGGTGTCCCGCGTGGGTATTGCCGCGACCTGCGGCTTGATGAGTGTGGTGAGCCTGCCGCGTGCGTTTGTGCTGCGGATCAATCTGGACGATCCACACCCGGCGCCGTGGATACGGGTGAAGTTGTCTCTGGCCATGGGCAATGCACTGTACCCGCATCCGCAATGGGCGCAACTGGCCCGGATCTGGGAACTGCAGTACCCGCGCTCGCAGATGAGCGCTCAACAGCGGCAGACGTTTGCCCAGCTGGACCAATCCATTGGTGAGTTCATCCGCATGTTGTTGGCCGTGCATGCCCCCGCCCTGGGGGAGCGGTGCCTGGGCGCGGTGCTACGCCTGCCGGATCGCCATCCGCAGGCCTTGCTGGCGCGCTGGCAAGTGGTGCGGCCCCGCCCGCAACAAATGCTGGCCGACACCCCGACACTGGCTTTTGCGGTATTGGGCCAGGCCCGTTACAGCGGTTTGTTACCCGCCAGCCAGGAACTGCAGGTGATTGCCGAATTGTTGCAGCGCTGGGCGCTGGCCGGATACCTGCCCTGGCGAGCGGGCAGCAAGGAACTCTCTGTCGTACTGAACCAGCGCCGGCCTCTTGCCGCCGCCTTTGCATGAATTGCGCCTGAAGGAGAAACATGATGGCAACACCCACCCCCGTCGGCCCGGATCAGTCCAAAGTCGATTTCAGCGATGTCCTGAACCTCAACGTTCACAAGGTTGCTGAAGAGGAGTACAGCGTTGGCTTGCTCTTTGACGAGCAATCGCCAAATTTCAAACCTCAATACAAACCTTACCTTGATGTCACGGCCTCCCTGCTCCCGGAGGGTGGTTCGTGGAGCCCCTGGACCGACGCAGGCCATATCAGTCAGGTGATTACACTGGTGAATGGCAAGCCCACTACGGTAGAGGCGGCCATCAAAATCAAACTGCTATTGCCGGCCCCAACCAGAAAAATGAGCGTACTGGAACTGATGGAGAACCATCAGGAGCAGATGATGAGCGCAATCAGCGCGGCTTTGCAGATGCTGTTGACCCCAACCCATTTGCTGCCACGGTCAGGTCACTTGACGAGCACTGCCGATGTGATCCGGGCCAGGATGATGATGGAGCTTTACGCAAAGGTCAGTACGCAAACGACGGAACTGGACGTCAAAGCACTTGCAAACGCGGCAGCAGCCTACTCGGCGACCCTGGTGATCACCGGTACGTCTGCTGTGCCGGCTAATCCGGCTACGATCGAACCCGCCGACGAACCGGCAGGACTGGGCCACAATTTTGACCCGATTGCCGCTTACTCTGGTCCTGCCGCCGTGACGGACTACACCGCGCCCAATGCCGTCAGTCTGCAACGCACCTCCCGCCCACTGACCGGGGACGTCGCACTCTGGCTACTCATCAAACTGAATGCCGACACGCTGAGCTTTGACAATTACGTGCGGCAGATGGACTTGCTGTTTTTCCCGGACGGCCCCAGCGCCACCCAACCGGATCCAGCCGGCAGTCAGGCTGCACCACTCTATCCCGCAGCGGCCCGCCTGAGTCGCCGCCGCTTTTTGCCGTTTACCGATACCGACGCGTACCGCGCCCTGAAAGTGGCAACAGAAGCTTTTGTGGTGACATGGGGTGGTGTGGCACCCCGCGGGCCGGATAACAGGGCGCTCACCAATTTGCTGGCACTCGATCCGGCGGCGGTGGCTCTGGCCAATGAAAGACTGGGCATCAATATCAGCCAGCCTGGTGCTGCTGCGCTGTCACAGCAATATCTGGGTAGCGGCTACTCGCCCACGTTGCCCTATTTGCAACGTGTCGCCATGGCCTTGCAAGGCACCGATGCGGCGGTGGTGATTGAAGATGCGATGGAAACCGAAGCCGCCACCATACGGATCAAACAGAAAACACCGGCAGTCAATGGCATGTGCGGCGAGAGCTGCCTCTGGCTCAATCACTGGAACGACGACATCTCCGCCAAGCTCACTCACCCACCGCTGATTGAACTCATCTGGAGTTACTGGATGGAAGAAATGCAGCTGGTGCAAACCATGAATGCGGTCACGCGGCGCTTTCAGAATGTGTCTTCCGGCCCGCGTGATCCGCTGGCGCAACTTGAGCTTGATCCACTGCGTCCGCTCAACAACCTGATCTGGGGTTGGGTGCAAGACGAGCAACACCGCCTGCCGATCGAGCGCCGCGCGCTGGAATACTGCCATCACTATGGTTTCCAGATTTTCGGCAAAGCGGTGCCCAGTGCGCGGCCAGCGGATAACCGTAGCAAGTTCCTGGAAGCGTTCCATACGCTCTTGAACTTGTGCGTGCCGTTCTTTCGCCAGGCCGACGACACCACGGTGGTGCCTGATGGCTTCCCGCTTCTGAACGCCCTGCGCGAGGTGCATCTCATCCTCTCTGAAGGTGCGCACAACCAGTTCCGCGATCTGCCGACCACAGCGCGGGTGGAAATGATGATGCAACAATGGTTGCTGGCCCGGCCGGAGTTCCGCGAGTTTCTGCCGCGGCGCGCCATGGTGGCCTATCCGGAACCGTGGATGCACTCAGTGGAAAGCATGCGCAAATTGCAAGGCTGGGGTGACACCAATACCTATCAGTTCTGGCAATTGGCGACGATGGGCGAGCAGATTGTGGCGTCGATCCGCTGGGGTGACTGGAACTCCATCAATGACCCGGTCAACGCGGCCAACTGGGCAACCTTTTTCCGGCCGGAAATCCAGACCTACATCCACTCGTACCGTGCGGTTACGGGGATTGATGTAAGCGCCGAACCCGTAGACGTACAAGTGCCAGGTATCCACCTGCTGCGACGCTTGCAAGAACGCAAGGGGGCCCGAGTGGCGTAAACCGGACTGGAGCGCGCCATGATCGATTTCTCTACCGCCTTGTATCTGGGCCTGACGCACCCGGCACGCCAACTGGGGTGTTACCCGGCCTTGACTACAGGTACACCAGCATCGCTGGCGGCCGCGCCACTGGCCAGAGCACTGGCAGCCCAGGCCGCCGCTTTGCAGGGATGCGAAGCGGGCATGGTGGCGCCCTCTACCTTGCATCTGGCCATTGATGTGTTTGACCGGCTGGGCCGCACCCACGCGTTGATCGCAGATGAATCTATCTACCCGATCATGCGCTGGGGGCTGGAGCGCGTGATGGGCATGGGCGTACCGGTCGCGTGGTTTCGCCATGCCGATCTGGCCGACCTGTCCCGGCAAGTGCGCCAGCGCTGGGGCGGGCGGCCGCCAGCCATCATCACCGATGCCACCCGGCGTGAAGGTGCGCCGGTGCAACTGGCGCGTTATCTCAAACTGGCGCGCAAGCACGGCGGTGTGGTGGTGGTGGATCACAGCCAGGTGCTGGGGGTGCTCGGCGAGCGCCCCTCCTTGCTGGCTCCGTGGGGCCGGGGTGGTGGCGGCGCGCTACGGCATGCGGGCCTGGGGGCGAGCGAACCCGTACTGCTGCTGGCGTCCTGGTCCAAAGCGTTTGGCGCACCATTGGCCACATTGTGCGGGCCGCTGACGCTGATCAGCGATCTGGCGCGCGAAGGCCCTACGCAATCGCACTGCAGTAGCGCAAGCGAAGCGGCGTTGCGCGCCGGGCTTAACGCGCTGGCACTGAACCGGCGGCATGGCGCGCGCTTGCGGCAATGTTTGTGGCAAGCCCTGCGCCATTTACAACAGGGTTTGCGACGACTGGCCCGTTCGGTCTTGCCGGATCTGCGCCTGTCACGCCAGCCGCACCCGATGCAGCATCTGTGTCTGGCCACCGCCGCGCGCACCCAGGCCTTGCACAGC
>JASLES010000278.1 GCA_030151005.1 Silvimonas sp. | reverse complement strand
GTCGCCTTTGCGGCGACGGGGTGACTACAAAATGAAACGGGCCCCGGGTGGTGCCTGTTTCATTTTGTGGGGAGAGGGGAGGGGCTTGGCAGTTGCCACTTTGTAGCCCGGATGGAGGCCCTTCGGGCCGGGAATCCGGGGTGGCGGACTTGGTTAATATTGTTGTGGGGTGTTTAGCGCCTGGCGGCGCAGTTTGGAAAGGCATTTGATACCGGCGGTGGCCGGAGCACCTTACTTTCTTTGCTTCGCCACCTCGGCGGCCCCAAAGAAAGTAAGCAAAGAAAGGCGACCCCTGCGACAGCGCCCTTCGGGTTCCCTGCGCTTCTCGCGTGGCCCGGCAGGCTCGGGAACTCGCTTCGCTCAGACACCCCTCGCCGAAACCCCGGGCCCCGCTGCGATGCTCGGCGCTGCCGGAGGGGAGGTAAGTCAAAAGCAACATCAAAGACCAAAACCAAAACCAAAACCAAAACCAAAACCAAAACCAAAACCACCCCTGCCAACCTCCTGCTCGCAAGAATGATTCACCTTGTCCACCACTTCGTCATTCCCGCGGAGGCGGGAATCCAGTCCGCAGCCCAGGGGCTGCTTGCGGTGGACGACCACCATCACTCTGAATTCACCCTGAAATGCATGCAGACACCGCAGCTGGATTCCGGCGCAAGGGGGCCGCCGAGGACCGGAATGACGAGTCAGCGGAATGCGCGTTGAATTGGCTGTGGCTGTGGCTGTGTCTGTGGCTGTGGCTGTGGCTGTGGCTGTTGAAGTTGAAGTTGAAGTTGTTTTTGACTGTCCTCCCCCATCAAAGCCAAGCGCCGAAGAAGTGGAGGGAGACCTAAGGCTCCCGACCGACTGAGGGAAGCCCGGAGGGCCGCCAGGCTGGGGTCGCCTTTCTTTGCCTACTTTCTTTGGGGCCGCCGAGGTGGCGAAGCAAAGAAAGTAGGGTGCTCCGGCCACCGCGGTATAAAAAGCTTTTCAACCCTGCGCCGCAGGCGCTAGCACGCCATCACAACCCCGAAGCCCGCAACGTATACCGGATCATCGCCGGTTGCCCCGGATGAATCAGCAAACCCGCCCGGTCCGCCAGCGGATGAGAGGACGGCGGCGTCAGCACGCGTGCCAGGTCAAAGAAGCTGTTCAGCGGTTCCACACCCAAGGCGTAATGTCGGCCAGACCAGGGCGCAAAAGCCCGGCCGCCGTTGCTGATCCACAAGAGGGCGTCTGGCAACTGGCTGGTGTCCCAATCGAGTTCCACTTGTGCTTTCCAGCCGGGGTAACGCAATACAAAAGGCGGTTTGCAGCCGCGCAGTTGCAACAGTTCTTCTGTCGCAAACGGCAGCGGCAGGTGGGTAATGTCCAGCTTGCCGTTGGTGGCGGGCAGGGCGGCGATGCTGCTGGCGCTGTGATCCGGCAACAGGCGGGAGACACCGGCTTCAGTCGGTTCCGGGTAGGTGTGTACGCTCTCTACCGGACAGGCGATCACTTCCAGTCCACTTTGCGGCACGGCAAAAGTGGGGTGCAAGGCCACAGGCAGGCGAATGGGCTGGCGGACGTGGATAGTCAACGTGACCGTGAGGGCAGGGCTGTCCGGGTCCGGGCGGATTTCGCGCTCCAGCCGGGCTACCGGGTCACCCGCTGGGTAGTTGATGGCAACGGTGAGCGCGTCAGAGGTCTGCTGCACCAGTTGCCATTCGTGATTGGCACCGTAGCCGTGATCATGCGGATTGGCGTCGTCCGCCTTGGGCCAGGCGGGGTCTGTGTGTTTGGGCGCGTGAGACATCCCGAACGGCACGCATGGCCATTCGCCGCGCAATTGGCGCAACACACCCGGCCATTGCGGGTCAGGCGTCTCGCCCCAGGGCGCGATCTGCATGGGTTGAATGCGCTGGCCGTTTTCCAGTTCAAATGTGACAGGGGCCAGCATGCCACCCAGTGCCTGGACGGTGGCTTCGCCCCAGGCCCAGTCGATGGTCCAGTTGTTCAGATTGCCCATGCGGCTTCCTCAATGGTGTAGTCCGCGCGCTCGCCGGGGTTCAGGTGTGCCAGCGGGGCGTGCGTTTCAATTTCCAGATATGGCGCGTGCGCGGCGTTGAAGACTTCTAGCGGGTGACCATGCGCCCAACTGGCATGCGCCGGAATGACAGAATTGCGCTGATAGCAGAAATTGCCTTGTGGCAGGCAGATGTCCGCCCAGATTTCGCCGTTGTCACTGTCAAAACCCACTTTGAATTGCAAGGCTTCGTCACAGACCACCTCTGTACGGTGATCAGCCGGTAGCAACACGCCATGGCGCCACAAATCGGCCACCGGGCCTTTGTCCGGCATCAGGTGTACGCCGCCGCGTTCGTGGGTGGCACTGGCCGGGCGCGGGACAGAAACCGTGGCCGGGCGCAGCATCATCAGCACATCCCACAAGCCGCAATGCAGGGTCTGTTCGCCCATATTGACCATGGCATGATCAATGCGCCACGTGCTGCCGCCAGCCGGCAGGGTAATGCGGCGCGTCAGCTGCAGGCCGCTGGCGCCATCCACCGGGCTTTGCATTTCAACGCCCATACTGGTGTCGTCCAGCCAGGTTTGCGTTACTTGCCAGCTGCCGCTATCCAGATCCCGGTGTGGTTTCCCGTGGGGCCAGCGCGTTTCTGGCGCGACCCAGGTTTTACCACCGCCCCAGAGCGGGAAATCCCAATCCACGCAGAGGGCGGCCCAGCCTTGCGGGCTGAAGTCCGGTAACTGGCCGGTCAGGGCGGGGTTGATGTAGGCCAACTGGACGTCGTTGACGCTAATGCCCATCAACCGGCCGCCAATGTGTGGCACGACGTGCAGCTTGAGCGGGCCCTGTTCCAGGAGCCAGGCTTGCCAGCCGTGGAAGGTGGTCTGGATCAGTTGTCGGTGGCTGTTGATCACTGAGGTGTCTTGCTTGTTTAGGATGCGTGTTTGTTAGCGCCTGATGGCGCGGTTGTTTTACATACCCGGGGTGCCGGGCCCACGTTACTTTTCTTTGCTTCGCCAAAGAAAAGTAACCAAAAGAAAGGCGACCCTGCGACAGCGCCCACTACGTGGGTTCCCTGTGCTTCTCGCATCACGTGGGCGGCTCCGCAGACTCGCCCTTTGGGCTCAGACAGGTGCTCGCCGAATTCCCCACGTGCTGCTGCGATGCTCGGCGCTGCCGGAGGGGAGGCAAGTCAAAAGCAACTTCAACTTCAACTTCAACTTCAACCTCAACTTCAAAAGCCAAAGCCACTCAAACCCCAACCCCGCAACCCGCCTGCCGACAAGAACGATTTACCTCGCCCACCATTTCGTCATTCCTGCGGAAGCAGGAATCCAGTCTGCAGCCCAACGGGCTGCTTGCGGTGGATGACCGCGACTGCTTTGAATTGTCCTGAGCGCCATGCATACGTCGCAGCTGGATTCCGGCGCAAGGGGGCCGCCGGGGACCGGAATGACGAGTCAGTAGAATGCGCGTTGAATTGCCGTTGCCGTTGCCGTTGCCGTTGCTTTTGACTTTCCTCCCCCGTTAAAGCCAAGCGCCGAAGGAGTGGAGAGAGACCCAGGCTCCCGACCAACCGAGGGAAGCCCGGAGGGCCGCCCGGCTGGGGTCGCCTTCCTTTTGCCTACTTTTCTTTGGCGAAGCAAAGAAAAGTAGGGTGCTCCGGCCACCGCCGGTATCAAACGCCTTTCAAACCCGCGCCGTAAGGCGCTAACACCCTGGTTCTCGCCAGAGAACGGAGCCGTCCCGGCGCCAGACTGGATTCCGGCTCAAGGCCGGAATGACGGTGCATTCCGATATCAACTCTTACTCACCGGCTTGCTCCGAAACATCGCCACAGTCTCCGGCTGTGCCACCTTGCACATCATCGGTGGCAGGCCGCGCGCAATCAACTCGGCATCGGCCACTGTGCGTTTGCCAATCTGGCGCAGCGCTTCGTCCATTGCTCCGGCCTGATGGGGCGACAACAGGACATTGTCACCACGGCGGGCACGGTGATCGGCTGGCACGGGTTCTTGCGGGAAAACGTCAGTAGCCACGCGGATATGACCGCTTTCGGCCGCGTCGAGCATGGCGTCAAAATCCACCACGCCGGCGCGGCTGACAAGGATCAGCGATGCGCCTTTGGGCATGCTGGCAAAGGCATCTGCCCCGAGGAAACCCTGGTTTTGCGAGGTCACGCCAGCCACCACAAAGGTAATTTGCGACTGTTGCAGTACCTCGTCCAGCGATGCGGCCTGGCAGCCAAAACTGGCAATGTAATCGGCCGGCAGCCATGGGTCGAACGCGCGGATGGTCGGGTTGAAGGGCGCCAGCAGCGGCACGATGGCGCGGCCCAGATCGCCGAAGCCGATAAAGCCGATGTTCTGCCGATGCAGCGAGTAAGCGTCGCGGTTGGCATCCAGGCCGTATTTTTCGGTGTTATTGCGGAAATACCGGTCAGAGCGGCTGATGCCACGGGCCAGGTCAATGGCCATACCCAGCGCGGCTTCGGCCACGGGTTCGGCAAACACCGGGCTGACATTCAGCACGCGAATGCCCCGGCTCATGGCGTAGTCGTAATCGATATTGGGCAAGAAGTTGCCTTCCACATTGATGATGGCGCGCAGGTGCGGTGTGCGTTCCAGCCGGGCACGTGGCAGGTCGATCTGGCCGATGATGATCTCTACATTGGGTGCCAGATCATTGAACTGGGCATCGGTCAGTGCGGCGGCATCGTTCTGGATAACCAGATTGCCCAGCGCTTTCAGGCGGGCCAGATCGTCCGCGTCAAAAATATCCGCCACTTGGCGTGGAGAAGGGACAAGCAGGATGGTTTTGTCAGACATATCGAACTCCTTGATCCGGTGGCCGGACGTTTGTTGGCGTTTGTTGTAATGATTGGATGAGCATTGGATGAGCGGGTTACAGGGGCAGGCCCAGCGTGCGCAGGTGCTGCGCGGTTTGCGCCGCCGCAATGTGATGAATACCGTGCCAGCCAAAGCGCGTCGCGGTTTCGGCGTTGATCTGGGTGTCGTCGATGAAGGCGATCTCTTGCGGCGAGATATCACGCAGATCCATGGCGATGCGTTCATGCGTCAGTTGGTAGAGCGGCAACGCCGGTTTGGCCATGCCTTCCTGACCGGAGACCACAATGCGCCGGAAACCCTGTAAAAACGGGTAGTGTGTCAGGGCATAGGGCCAGGTTTCAGCAGCCCAGTTGGTCAAAGCGTAGACCGGAATACCCGCAGCGCGCAGGCCGTCAAAAATGGCCATGCTATCGGCCAGTGTGCCTTTGAGCATGTCTGGCCAGCGCTGATAAAACAGGCGGATCAGCAACTCGTACTGCGGATGGCTGGCCGCCAGTTCTTCTGTACCGTCTTGCAGGCTTTGGCCCGCGTCTTGCCGCAAGCGCCATGCGCCATTGCAGACATGTCCAAGGAAGTGTTTGCGCTCGGTCTCGTCCGGGATCAGTTCGCGGTAGACATATTCGGCATCCCAGTCGAACAGCACGCCACCCAGGTCGAACACAACGGCTTTGATTGCCATGATGGTTTCCACAAAAAAAGCGGGCTGGCGGCACTGCCAGCCCGTGAGTGACAACAGCCTGAGGAGGAAAGCGGCTTACTTCTTGCGACCGAACAGCTTGTCTGCCGTGACCGCACCAATGATCAGCGCACCCATCACAATCTGCTGGTAGTAAGACTGCACATTCATGATGTTGAGGATGTTGTTGATCACGCCAATGATCAGACCGCCAACGACCACGCCAGTGACCGCGCCGCGGCCGCCAAAGAAGCTGGTGCCACCGATAATGGCCGAGGCAATGGCAAAGGTCTCAAACCCGGTGCCGGCATTGGGTTCTGCTGCGCCCGTGCGGGCCACGGTGACCACACCGGCGACACCGGCACAGACGCCAGAGATAATGAATACCATCAGCGTGTGGAGTTTGATGTTGATGCCAGAGAACCAGGCTGCTTGCGCGTTGCCGCCCAGGGCGTAGATATTGCGGCCCAGTTTGGTAAAGCGCGCCAGGAAATACAGAAAACCGGACACCACCACGGCAATCAGTACCGGCACCGGCACGCCCAGGATATGGCCGGCCACAATGTCAGAAAAGCGCGGATCAAAACCGAACACCGAGCGTGCATCAGAGATAATCAGCGTCAGGCCCCGGTAGATGGCCATGGTGCCCAGGGTAATGATGAACGGATGCAGTTGGGTCACGTTCACCAACAGGCCGTTGATGGCGCCCAGCATGGCACCCAGCAAGATGCCACCCAGCAAAATAGCTAGCCAGAATGGCATACCGGCTACCATCAACTGGGCGGAGACCATGCCGGTGAGCGCCAGCATGGAGCCCACTGAGAGATCGATCCCGGCGATCAGGATGGTAAAGAACACGCCGCAAGCCAGCAGAATCATCACCGAGCTTTGCAACAGCACCTGTACCAGGTTATCGCGCGTCAGAAAAAACTGGGGCGAGAGCGCGCTGGAGATGATCACCAGCAGAATCAAAATGCCCAGCGTGCCGTACTTTTGCCAGATCGTCCCAAGGCCCAGCTTGGCCTTTTGCCCGCTGCCCAGCGTGACAGCATTAGCTTGCGTTGTCATGTCGTCTTTCTCCATATTCATACTGCCCCTGTGGATGGGCTTGCTGCCAGATATCGTGTTGGGTCAAGCCGTCGCGATATGCATGATGTTTTCCTCCGTCGCCTCGCTATTGGGCAAGACGGCGGCAATGCTGCCTTCCTTGTAGACCGCAATGCGGTCGCACACCGACAACAGTTCCGGCAGCTCGGAAGACACCATCAAGATGCCCTTACCGGCGTCGGCCAGTTGCCGCATGATCTGGTAAATCTCGGTCTTGGCGCCGATATCGATCCCGCGGGTGGGTTCGTCAAAAATGAAAAGGTCGCTCTCTGCTGCCAGCCATTTGGCGATGATGGCCTTTTGCTGATTGCCGCCAGACAACTCGGTGATGTTTTGCTGCGGCGATGAACAACGAATACGCAGCTTGTCTTTGTATTGCGCGCCAAAGGTTTTTTCGGTCGCAAAATCCAGCCGCTCTAGTGACACCTGATGCCGGGCGGTCTTGATAAAGGGCAGGATGGAAATATTCTCGGCAATCGAGAAATTATGAAAAAACCCGGTATTGCGGCGGTCTTCCGTCACAAAGGCCAGCCCCGCTTTCACCGCGTGATAAGGGGAGGGGATGGACACCGGTTTGCCATTGAGTTCGATCTGGCCGGCGGCCTTGGCGCGTGCGCCAAAAATCACTTCCATCAATTCGCTACGGCCTGAGCCAATCAGCCCGGCAAAGCCCAGGATCTCGCCCTTGTGCAGCTCAAAGCTGACGTCGTTTACCC
>JASLES010000223.1 GCA_030151005.1 Silvimonas sp. | reverse complement strand
ATCAGGGCTACCAGGCGGCATTCCTGCGTTCGCAAGAATGCAAGGCCACCCGCGGCAGACCCTAAACCCACCCCTTGCGCAGCAAAAAATCCCCGGTCACCAGGCCGGCATCCCAAGTCAGTTGCGGCAGGCGGGCAACCAGGTCATCCACGCCCAGGGCAATAAACCCGGCGACTTCGCCATCCGTATTGTGTGGCGTGAAGTCATGCGGTAACGCCAGGTCGTAGCAGTAAAGGATTTCGTCATGGGTGCCGTCTACCTCATTACGGGTAGTGCGGATTTCTCCGGCGGCGAGCGAGTGTTCGGCAATGGCGGCCGGCACGCCCGCTTCTTCCCACAACTCGCGAATCGCGCAGGAACGGGCGTCTTCTCCCGCAGACATACCCCCGGCAGAGAGGTTATCCAGCCGGCCCGGATCGACCGCCTTGCTGGCGGCACGCTGGCCAATCCAGAGCTGTTGATCGTTACGCCAGCCATTGATATGCACCGCCAGGCTCAACAGGCCAAAACGGCGGAATGCGCCACGTTCCAGCCGAAACAAAGGGCGGGAGAAATCAGGGGTGCCATCAGGCTGCGGCGTGAGTACGGTGTAAAGCTCGTTCCGCCAGCCCTTGATCAAGCCCGCTGCTTGCATGCCAATGGCGGCCTGGGTCAGGGCTTGTTCAACCTCAGGGCCTGTCTGTGCCTGCAACACAAGCCGTTCGCCTTGCCGCACGAACAGCGGGCTGTGCGCGGTCAAAAAGGTCGCGGTTGCGGGTTCCAGCCAGCCCAGGTCAAAACCCAGAATGGTAAAGCGGGTTAGCCCGGCACTGGTAAAGCGGGGTTGCGTGGCAATGTATTGCTCGACCTCACGGCGCAGGGACATCAAACCGCTTCCGGTTCAAACAGCAGTTGCACGGCGTCTCCGGCAAAGCGGGTGATGCCGTATTCAATGGGCAGGCCGGCGCCATCGATATAAACGCTTTCCACAAACAAAATGGGCTGGGTTTTGGGCTGGCCCAGTTGCTGGGCGCATTCGGCTTCGGGCAAGCGAGTGCTCACGCGGCTTAGTTTACGGCTGTATTCCGTGATGCCCACGTCGCCGAGCGCGCGTGCGACCGAGCCGTGGTGCTTGTAAGTGGCATCAAAACCGCGAAAACGCGGCAGCGGAAAGTATTGGGTACACACGCCAATCACCCGGCCGTCGACCACATCCAGCGCATCGACTTGCAGTGCCGGAGTGCCATTGGCCACGCCCAGCATGGCACACACTTCGTCACGCGGTACCACTTCGCGGGAGCGCTGTACCTGGCTGGTGCCGGCCAGTTGCTGTTTTTCCAGGCTGTGCGAAAAACGGCTGCGCTTGCCCAGTTTGTAGTCGATGAACTCTTCCTGCACAAACGTGCCCCGGCCTTGCTCGATCCGCACCAGACCACGCGCTTCCAGCGCTTGCACGGCGCGGCGTACGGTGTGGCGATTGACGCCAAAACGGCTGGCCAGGTCGGTTTCATTGGGCAGGCGTTCGCGTAGCACCTTGCGGGAGATTTCTGCCGCCAGTGTCTCTTCAATTTGTCGCCACAACGCAATGCCCGAACCACGTTCTACGTTGATATTCATTGTTGTTATCCACTTTGGAGCGCGGTATGCCGCTGCCCGATGCGCTATCTTACCGCACGATTATTTCGTCTAGATGATTACACTACCGACCGTTCGGTCATTCTGTCGGTACAACATGAAGTATTTGTGTCACAACACCTCAAGTGACTGACAGATCAGGTGTTTTACCTACGGGATACTGTGTTCAGTGGTCTACGTGTAACCCGCTTGGGCATGACTACACGCGCCAGGGTAAAATCGGCTCTTTCTGACTTTTGCCTGCACCACGGAGTACGTCATGACCGTCATCCGCCAGGACGACCTGATCGAAAGCGTCGCCGACGCTTTGCAATACATCAGCTACTACCATCCCGCCGACTACATCAAGGCGCTGGGCGAAGCTTATGAGCGTGAAGAAAGCCCGGCGGCCAAAGACGCCATTGCCCAGATTCTGACCAACAGTCGTATGTGTGCAGAAGGGCATCGGCCCATTTGCCAGGATACCGGCATCGTGACCTGTTTTGTGCGCGTCGGCATGAATGTGCAGTGGGCCGACGCGACGATGAGCGTGACGGACATGATCAACGAAGGTGTCCGCCGCGCTTATCTGCACCCCGACAACAAATTGCGCGCGTCCATCCTTCAAGACCCGGCGGGCGGGCGCAAAAACACCAAAGACAACACCCCGGCCGTCATCCATTACGAGATTGTGGCCGGTGATACCGTCGAAATCGATATTGCTGCCAAGGGCGGTGGTTCTGAGAATAAATCCAAGTTTGTGATGCTGAACCCGTCCGATTCGATTGTGGACTGGGTGCTGAAAACCGTGCCGCTGATGGGCGCAGGCTGGTGTCCGCCCGGCATGCTCGGCATCGGCATTGGCGGCACCGCCGAAAAAGCCATGCTGATGGCCAAAGAATCGTTGATGCAGGAAATCGATATTCAGGACCTGATCGCGCGTGGCCCGCAAAACCGCGTGGAAGAATTGCGCATCGAGCTTTACGAGAAGGTGAACGCGCTGGGCATCGGCGCGCAAGGTCTGGGCGGCCTGGCGACCGTGCTGGACGTGAAGATCATGGATTGCCCCACCCATGCCGCCAGCTTGCCGGTGGCGATGATCCCCAACTGCGCTGCCACCCGCCACGTGCACTTTACGCTGGATGGCAGCGGCCCGGCCGTCCTGGAAGCGCCCAAGCTGGAAGACTGGCCTGACGTGACCTGGAGCCCGGCCGCCGACGCAAAGCGCGTTGATCTGAACCGCATTACGCGCGAAGAAGTGGCCAGTTGGCAGCCCGGCCAGACGCTGTTGTTAAACGGCAAACTGCTGACCGGCCGCGATGCCGCGCACAAACGCATGGTGGATATGCTCAACAAGGGCGAGACGCTGCCGGTGGACTTTACCA
>JASLES010000214.1 GCA_030151005.1 Silvimonas sp. | reverse complement strand
CCGTCAACCTTGCCGATCCCGTTGCCCGCCCAGCCACGTGGGCCGGTAATCGCGCATCTGTTGCACAAAATAGCGGCGCGCTTGCCCGTTGAAAATCACCATCCCGATCAACGCAATGACCGAGCCGAGCAACACGCCATGCAAGCGGATGCCCAGGATCTCAATCCCTGTGACATGGTTGCCGCTGGGGTAGTACAACAGGTCAAACAGCAACAAGATCATCGCGGTCATTAGCGCGTAGTGCGCCCAGAAATTACGTGCCAGCGCCAGTGGCCGCAAGAACGCAAACAAGACCGCCCAGGCATAAAGCGCCCAGAGTTCTGGCGTCAGATGAGCGATCAGCCAGGCGATGGCGACACCAACCACCGCGCCAAAGACGCTGCGGAACAAGCGTGTGAGGCTGTCGATGCCATCCGGCCGGGTCACAAACAACACGACCGTGGCCACCCACGCTGGACGCGGATAATGGGTGTGCTGGGCAATCCAGAACGCAGCGCAGGTCGTCAGACTTAAACCCAGCGCATGCCAGATGCCGGCGTTATGCCCGGCTCGCAAGCGCCGGAAGCTGTTGCGCAAGCCCGGGTGTTGCCGAGGCAGCGCGCGGGGCCATAGCCGGTCATCCACTAGCACCGAAATCACCCCCACGCCAATGCCAAGCGCCAGATAGATAAAGGCCCCGGCGGGCGGTGCGGTCAGATAGGCGTACAGCACCAATGCCAGCGCCGCAAAGCGGAAGATGTTATCCAGCGCCACGCCAAGCCCATCGTGCCAGCCAATCAAAAATGTCAGCATGGCCAATGAGACAAACATCATGATGTGATGCGGGCCTAGCCACAGGCCTGTTGCGCCACTCCCCACAATGACGATAAGCCCAAAGGCCTGAGTCATCAGGCGGTGTCGTGCGGTGCCGCCGTAATCGAGCAAGGTGGCATATAGCCCGCCAATGGCCCCCATCAGCGCGCCTACGGTGTTTCCCGCCAGTAGACCAATCAGTGCGGGCAGGCCGACAGCAATGCCCGAGGAAACGGCCAGCCGCCAGGGCAGTGAGGCATCGGCATTCAGGGCGAGCAGGTGAAGAGGCAGTAAAGGTTCACGCATGCATTCAATGATGACAGTTCAGCGCGGCTTGTCCAGACCGGATCATCCTGAAAGCGACAAAGCAAAACGCCCCAGGATCGGGGCGTTTTGTGTGGCAAGGGCAAGTAAATGCTGCCTTAGCGGCCGAGGCGGGCCAGCGCGCGGCGTTGGGCTACTGCATTGGCCAGCGTAGACAGCGCTTTTTCTGTGTCGGGCCAGCCGATGCAGGCATCGGTAATGGACTGGCCGTAGCACAACTCCTGGCCTTCAACCTGATCCTGGCGGCCTTCTACCAGATGGCTTTCAATCATCACGCCAAACAGGGCCTTGTTACCTTCGGCGATCTGGGCTGCGACATCGGTACAGACTTCCATCTGGCGGCGATAGTCTTTGCGGCTATTGGCATGGCTGAAGTCCACCATGAGTTTATCCGGCAAGCCAGCCGCAGCCAGATCAGCCATCGCGGCGCGCACATGGTTGGCGTCGTAATTGGGCTCTTTGCCACCACGCAAGATCACGTGACAATCCGGGTTGCCGGCGGTCGCGACGATGGCCGAATGCCCCATCTTGGTGACCGACAAGAAATGGTGCGGTGCCGAGGCCGAGCGGATGGCATCCAGCGCAATTTTCAGGTTGCCGTCCGTGCCGTTCTTGAACCCTACCGGGCAAGAGATCCCGGAAGCCAGTTCGCGGTGAACTTGCGACTCCGTCGTGCGGGCACCAATGGCGCCCCAGCTCATCAGATCAGCCACATATTGCGGCGTGATCATGTCAAGGAACTCGCCGGCAGTTGGCATGCCCGAATCGTTCAGGTCCAGCAACAGTTTGCGGGCAATGCGCAGGCCTTCGTTTATATTGAAGCTGCCATTAAGGAATGGATCATTGATCAGGCCTTTCCAGCCGACTGTGGTACGCGGTTTTTCAAAGTACACGCGCATGACCACTTCCAGATGGTCCTTGAACTCTTCGCGCAGCACTTTGATCTTGCGGCCGTAATCCAGCGCGGCTTGCGGGTCGTGAATCGAACAGGGGCCCACAATCACCAGCAGGCGGTCATCACGATCATGCAGGATGTCCTGGATGGCCTGGCGGGACTGAAAGGTGGTAGCCGAGGCTGTCTCGGTAACCGGATACTTTTCCAGAACGGCAACCGGAGGCAGTAACTCCTTGATTTCTTTGATACGAACGTCGTCGGTCTGGTATTGCATAAACGGTCCTGGAAGTCGGCCGGTGCCCGTAGGTGTTGCACCGCAAGATTTGTAGGGGGAACCCCTAGAGTAGCCTGCCCGTCATTTACGAACAAGAGCAAAGACGCCTTCTGGGGCGATCTGCCGTGAACTGGCACTAAACAGGTGCCGCAAACCGTTCAATGTCGGGGTATGCGCCTGTTATGCCAAACAGAAGGGTGCGGGAAAGTCCCGAGGGGTATAAAACAACACCGCACCTGGCCTTGGCGGCAACAGGTGCGGCGTGGTCAACGCGCAAAACGCGTTGTTGCACAGACTCACCGTAAAACAGGTGCGATGGGTCTGTCGGTGTTGCAGGATCAGTCAGCGAACTGCTTTTTCAAGCGTTCGCGGCGCTCTTGAGCTTCCAGCGACAGCGATGCGGTCGGACGCGCCACCAGGCGGGCAAGACCAATGGGCTCGCCCGTATCTTCGCAGTAGCCGTAAGAACCATCGTCGAGCTTGCGCAGCGTGGAGTCGATTTTCAGCAACAGCTTGCGCTCCCGATCACGGGTACGCAGTTCCAGCGCGTATTCTTCTTCCAGCGTGGCGCGGTCAGCCGGATCAGGCGTGGCTTCCTGCTCTTGCAGGTGCTGGCTGGTCTGGTTCGCGTTGGCGAGCAGTTCTTGCTTCATCTTCAGCAACAGCTCACGGAAGAACTGCAGATGATCTGCGTTCATGTACTCGTCTTCCGGACCGTTCCAGCTGAGGATGTCTTGTTCGGTGAGTTTGGCCATTGTTGATACTCGCTTTTCAGAACCGGGCGGGGCCGGCGGTTTTAATAATGGCAGCTTACAAAAGCCGGTCCGCCAAATGGGCATGGAGCTTAATCAACTCGTGCGCCCAATGCAATATCAGCCAGATGACATCTGCCGCCGCTTTGCGGCCACTTGCGACAGACGGCATGCAACTGGCTGAGTCCGTTCAATAAATTACGGTTTCATGGCGAAGTGCGCCAGAATCCGTTGTCCTATTTTTGTGAAAGAACCCATTTGACGATCACTTTCAAATCGTCATCGCCAATTTGCTGAGGTGGCATGGCAATGGTGCCCCATGTGCCGCCGCCACCTTCTTTGACCTTCTTCATCAGTTTGGCTTCAATGCCCGGTTGCCCGCGATACTTGTTGGCGACGTCACGGTAAGCCGGACCGACAATCTTGTGATCCACCGCGTGACAAGCCAGACAATTGTATTTGGCAGCCACCTTGGCGCCGTCTTCGGCATGAGCCGTGGCAGCAGCCAGCAAGGCACAGGAAACCAGCAACGAAAAAAGGCGCATTTTTTTGATCACATCCATATATGGGCGGAAAGGCATATTAACAATGCCGGTCAGGCTTGCAAACGGAGCGCCGGGCGGCTCGGGTTTTAGACCTTGACTGCTATGCTACACTCGCGCGATGACTTCAATCACAGGCGATTTTGCAATGATGCGCAGCGGCCGTTCCATGACGACCGGGTTCGTTGTCTCCGCGCTCGCGCATGCGGCGATTATCCTCGGCATCGGTATGGCTCACCCGGAAATCCTGCCCGCTGCGGCACAGGAATTCATGCAGGTAGAACTGGTTAACAAAGCCACAGAAACCGCGCCCTCCAAGGCCAAAGTACGGGCTCAGGTGAACCAGGATGCGGGGGGTAATACAGATGCTGACAAACAGGTATCCAGCCCGCTGCCGGCCCAGACCGACAAATTTAATACCGAGTTGCAACAAGTGTTGCGCCAGGAACAACAACTGGAGCAAGACTCTGCCAAATTGATGACGCAACTGAAGGCGCAAACCAACGCCACCATCAAGCAGTTGCAGGACAATCAGGGCAAAAACCAGCAAAGCCAGTCCAATGGGGCTGATGACCAGAAGCGTGAGCAGCAGATCAAGGATTTGTCTGGCGCCATGGGCAAGATCGACCAGAACTACAACGAATATCAGCAGCGCCCGCGCAAAGTGCGGATTGGTCTTGCGGCCAACAAGAGCCTGACCGCGTTGTGGGAGTCTGACTGGAAAGACAAGATCGAGCGCATGGGGGCCAACATTTACCCCAAGGACGCCACCGGCAAGCAACTTTATGGGCAATTAACGCTGACCGCAGAGATCAATCAGGACGGCTCCTTGCGTTCTGCGGTGGTGGATCACAGTTCGGGCGACGCCCGTCTGGATAAGGCCGCGCTGGGCATTTTGCAACGTTCGGCCCCGTTCAGCCGCCTGCCCAAGGGGCTGGTAGATGACAACGGTAATCACGCCACGGTGCTGGTGGTGACCCGACGCTGGTCGTTCACTCAGGAACACCTGCAAACCCTGGGCACGCAGTAATGCGGGTACTGGGGATAGACCCCGGTTCCCGTGTCACCGGGTTTGGTGTGCTGGATATTGCCGGGCAACAACAGGTTTACGTGGCCTCTGGCTGTATCAAAACCCCGCCAGGCGCGACGCTGCCTGTGCGGGTTGCCAGTTTGCTCGACGGGATTGCTGAAGTCTGCAAACACTATCAGCCAGACGTCGCCGCAGTGGAACTGGTGTTCGTCAACGTCAACCCGCAATCCACCCTGATGCTGGGCCAGGCCCGTGGCGCGGTACTTGCCGGGCTGGTTCACGCGGGTTTGCCTATCTCTGAATACACGGCGTTGCAGGTCAAGCAGGCCGTGGTCGGTAACGGGCACGCAGATAAAACCCAGGTGCAGCATATGGTGCAGCGGCTGTTGCGGCTAAATGGCTTGCCGCAGGCGGATGCCGCCGATGCGCTGGCTGTGGCGCTCACGCATGCGCAAAACGCGGGCAGCGCCCTCAAGCAACTGGGTAGCGGCCTGAAAATGCGGCGCGGGCGCCTGACCTGAGCCTGTTTGCTGTTTTTTCACCGGTTTCACGCCCATCGCCCGATATACTTGGCGCTTCGTTTCAACTGCCCCTTTTCAGGAAACCAGCATGATAGGAAGGCTGAGCGGTACGCTCATTGAAAAACAACCGCCACAACTGATCATCGATGTGGGTGGCGTTGGCTATGAAGTCGATGTGCCGATGAGCACCATTTACGTGTTGCCGCATCTGGGCGAGAAGGTCTCGCTGTTCACGCATATGGTCGTGCGCGAAGACGCCCAGCTGCTATACGCCTTCGCCACCCGAGACGAGCGTGATCTATTCCGGGCCTTGATCAAGATCACCGGTATTGGTGCCAAGATAGCGCTGGCCATCCTCTCTGGTTTGTCTGCCGACGAACTGGCGCTGGCCATTGCTACAGAGAACACCGTGCGCCTCTCCAAAGTGCCGGGTATTGGCAAGAAAACGGCAGAGCGGCTGGTACTGGAACTCAAGGGCAAGCTGGGCAGCGTGGCGGCCTCTACCGTCATGCCGGGCAAAACTGCCCCGGCACAGGTACAAGGCAACCACGCCGATGTGCTGCACGCCTTGCTGGCGCTGGGCTACAACGACCGCGAAGCCACGCTGGCGATGAAAGAACTGCCGGCGGATGTCGAAGTAGCCCAGGGCATCAAGCTGGCTCTGAAACAACTGGTGCGCGGTTAAGCGGCGTTTGCACCGCCAGATAGCGCGCCAGGGCAGCAATGGTCAGCACCGGCATGCCGTGTTTTCGGGCAAAAGCCGTGATTTGTTGACCTGCCGCCATGGTGCCGTCCGGATTCATCAACTCGCACAGCACGGCTGCGGGCTTGAACCCGGCCAGCCGCGCCAGATCAACTGACCCCTCGGTATGCCCGCGGCGGGTCAGTACGCCACCGGTACGCGCGCGCAGCGGGAACACATGGCCCGGCCGGGTCAGGTGAGTCGGTAGTGCGTCATTAGCCACTGCCGCGCGGATGGTGGTGACCCGGTCCGCTGCAGACACACCCGTGGTTGTGCCGCTGGCCGCTTCAATCGTCACCGTAAATGCGGTCTGGTAACGGCTTTGGTTGGCAGGCAGCATCGGGGGCAAATCCAGCGCGTCGGCAAGTTCTTCGGACAGGCACAAGCAAACGATGCCGCTGCCTTCACGGATCATCAACGCCATATCGGGGATGGTGATGGCCTCGGCCGCCATGATGATATCGGCCTCGTTTTCACGATCATCATCGTCCAGTAACAGCACGGCTTTGCCATTAGCGATGGCATCGATCGCAGCCTCTACGGCGGCGATATCGGCGGGGGTAAGAGAAACGGGGGAAAACTGCATGGGAAACGTCCTCGCAACAACGGGTACAACTGCGAAAAACGTTTCAGGGCAAACAACCTGAAGATTTGACGAATACGCGCCCCGGCCCGCCTGGCGTGCGTAAAAACGCAACCACAAGCGTACCGGGGTTAAGCGCACGTGCTTCTTTCATCCGGACTGTGGGGCCTGTTCACCGTCCATTTGCAACCGCGCTGCCCGACATAACGCCAGGCACAAGGCATGTGGCACAGCCAATAACCAGTTATTGGCATGCCGCATAACGCGGTGACTGACGTTATGTCGGGGCAGCCCTGCGGGTTTGGGGCGCAACCAGCGGACTACTGCGTTACAAGCCACTTATGGTGCCCGCACCACTGCGTGTCTTGTGCCTTGTATTCCGCTGGTTTCACCCCAAACGCGATTGTAAATGGACGGCGGACAGGCCCGGACCGTCGGCTCCGGCATCTGACCGGATCTGCTGACCTTCTGCATTGCCGTTGATCTGGCTCTTGCAGAAGCGCTCGCGGGCTTGGCGCTGGCGGGCCGCTGATGCAGCGTCCTTCCATCGCCCTACCGCCGGTGGGGAATTTCACCCCGCCCTGAAGACGTACCTATATCCGGCTACAATAGCCGGATTGCCAGTCTAGCATGCTGATCCGCGCCCTTCCCTGGTGCTTTCCCCATGCTGCGGCCCTGTCTGTGGAAACCGCCCGAATGATCGAAACCGATTCGCTATCAGCCGCCCCGCAAGAGCGCCTGATTACCGCCAAAACCATGTCGCAGCAGGAAGAGCAGCTTGAACGCGCGCTGCGGCCGAAAATGCTGGATGAATACGTCGGGCAGACCAAAGCACGCGGGCAGCTCGAAATCTTCATCGAGGCGGCCAAAAAGCGCGGTGAGGCGCTTGATCACGTGCTGTTGTTCGGCCCACCGGGTCTGGGCAAAACCACGCTGGCGCACATTATCTCGCGCGAGTTGGGTGTAAACCTGCGCCAGACCAGTGGCCCAGTGCTGGAGCGTGCGGGCGATCTGGCGGCGCTGCTGACCAATCTGGAACCGCACGACGTCTTGTTCATTGACGAAATCCACCGTCTCAGCCCCGTGGTAGAAGAAATCCTCTATCCGGCGCTGGAAGACTTCCAGCTGGATATCATGATTGGCGAAGGCCCGGCGGCACGCTCGGTCAAGCTTGATTTGCCGCCATTTACCCTGGTGGGCGCCACCACGCGTGCCGGCATGCTGACCAACCCGTTGCGTGATCGTTTTGGCATCGTCGCACGGCTGGAGTTTTACAGCGCCGAAGAACTCACCCGCATTGTCGAGCGCTCTGCCAGCCTGATGGATGTCAACATGGAAGACGGTGGCGCGTTTGAAGTAGCGCGCCGTTCACGCGGAACGCCGCGGATTGCCAACCGGCTGCTGCGCCGGGTGCGTGATTACGCCGAAGTCAAAGCCGATGGCGTAGTCACCCGTGAGGTAGCGGACGCTGCGTTGTTGATGCTGGATGTCGATCACGCCGGGTTGGATGTAATGGACCGCAAGCTGCTTGACGCCGTCATCAACAAGTTCGGGGGCGGCCCGGTGGGTCTGGATAATGTGGCGGCCGCTATAGGAGAAGCCTCAGACACCATTGAAGATGTGCTGGAACCTTATTTGATCCAGCAGGGTCTGTTGCAGCGCACGCCGCGTGGCCGAGTGGCGACTTTGCTGGCTTACCAGCACTTTGGGCTTAACCCGCCATCCGCTGATGCGGGGTTTTGACTAGAGAAATGTGAATATTCACGCGGCATAATTTCATACGAAGAAAGGTGCTTCGGCGCCTAAAATGTTGCATTCAGGCCGCAATACGGCCACCAAGGGAGAGAAAAAACTGTGGAAGTGGGTACCCAGGATATGTCCATTCTGTCGCTGATCACTGAGGCCAGTCCGGTCGTTCAGGTGGTCATGGCGATTTTGGTACTGGTGTCATTACTGAGCTGGTGGCGCATTTTCAGCAAGCACTTCACGATCTCCAAGGCCAAAAAGCGCACGGAAGAGTTTGAAGACCGTTTCTGGAGCGGTTCTGATCTAAATGCGCTGTACGAACAAGTCCGCCGTGGCACGCCCAACGGCCTTGAGCGCATCTTCATTGCCGGCTTTTCCGAGTTTCTGAAACTGCGCCAGAAAGGCGGCATGGAACTCTCCGACACCATGGAAGGCACCCGTCGCGCCATGCGTGCAGCCTACCAGCGCGAACTCGATTACCTGGACAAGCACACCTCGTTCCTTGCTTCGGCCGGTTCGGTCAGCCCGTATGTGGGTCTGTTCGGCACGGTGTGGGGCATCATGCACGCGTTCCGTGGTCTGGCTAACGTGGGGCAAGCCACGCTGGCCAATGTGGCGCCTGGTATTGCCGAGGCGCTGGTGGCAACGGCGATCGGCCTGTTTGCCGCGATCCCGGCCGTGGTGGCCTACAACAGCTTTGCGCACGATGTGGACCAGCTGGCCAGCCGTTTCGACAGCTTTATTGAAGAATTCTCCAACATCCTGCAACGTCAGGCTGCACGCTAAGGGGGCCGCAATATGGCACGTACCCGACGCCCGCGCCGCGCGATGAACCAGATCAACGTCGTGCCGTATATCGACGTGATGCTGGTGCTGCTGGTGATCTTCATGGTGACCACGCCGATGATGCAAAGCGGTGTAGTCAACTTGCCTTCGGTGGGCAAAGCCGACAAACAAATGGATGTCGCGCCAGTGTTTGTTGAAATCAACGCCGACGGCAGCATCAAGGTCAACGACAAGGGCAATATCCAGACCACGCCAGATGTGAAAGGCCTGGCGGATATGGTCAAGCCGCACCTCGGCGACAACGCAGATCGCCCGGTGGTGATCGCCGCCGATAAATCGGTGCGCTATGAAGCCGTGATGAACGCGATGGATGCACTCAAGCAAGCCGGCATTGCCCGGGTTGGCCTGAAGGTGAATACCCGCTGATGAACGCAGTGATGGAACAACGTCCTGAACGGCATCCGGAAGAAAAAAACACGCTGTCGCTGATTCTGGCGATCGTGGTGCACGCGTTGCTCGTGCTATTTCTGGTGTTCTCCGTGAACTGGCAAACCCACAAGGCGCAGCCAGTGGAAGTGGAGCTGTGGGGTGGCCCGCCACCGGCCCCGGAAAAAAATGTGGAACCTGTTCCGGAAAAACCGGTCAAGCAACAGATTGTGACCCCGGAGCCCGTGGTTACGCCTGAGCCAAAGCCGGATATCCAGGAAGAAAAGGTCAAGGTTGTACCGACGCCGCGGCCCACGCCCAAGCCGACACCAACCCCAAAACCGACGCCCAGGCCGACGCCAGCACCTACGCCGGAGCCGACCAAAGCGCCGAAACCGACGCCGGCACCGAAGAAAAAGCCTGATCCCAATTCAATGGACGCGTTGTTGTCCGCGAATACGCTGACCAACACGGCAGAGACCAAGCCCAATGGCAAGGCGGGCGGTAAAGGCAACAACCCGGATGCCACCAGCAATACTGGCCCGGCCGGCGGCAAGGGTACGGGAGCTGGCGGCAGTGGGGGTTACCTGGCGGGGCTGGCCAACCAGTTGCGGCCGCGGATCATTTACTCGGCCAATGGTGATGAAAACCCGTCGGTGACCATGCGCATCAACGTGCTGCCGGACGGTACGGTTCAGGACGTACAGGTCATCAAACCGAGCGGAAACAATGCCTATGATGAGGCGGTCAAGCGCGCCATCATGAGCCTTGGGCGGTTGCCGCCGCGGCCTGGTAGTGTGCCGTTTACCGGAGACTGGCGTTCCTTGACCGGTAATTTCCGGCTCAAAGACTGACCGGAATCAGAAATACTGAATAACGCGCAATGCGCTACTGCTGCGAACTGAACAAGGAGAACTCACCCGTGCTGTTACGCTTTGCCCGTTTTGTAGTAGCCATGAGCTTGCTGGCCAGCGCCGCCGCCCGTGCCGACATCTCGTTTGATGTGGTCGGGGTCGGTGCCAACCAGTATCCGATTGCCATTGCGCCATTCCAGAACGAAGTCCAGCAGCAACAGCCCATCACCCCGGTGGTGAGTGACGACCTGGCGCGCAGTGGCCTGTTCAAGGTGATCGGCGCAGGGGATTTGTCGCCAGTGCCTTATGAGCAAGCGCAGCTCAATTTCCCGCCGTTGGTATCCAAGGGCGCACAGACAGTGCTGATCGGCAGCGTGACGCCGCAGGGTGGCCAGATCTCGATCAAGTTTCATCTGGTGGATGTCGCCAGCAAGCAGCAACTGGTGGGCTACGAGTTGATCGTGCCGCCCAACAAGATGCGCTACGCCGCCCACAAGATTGCGGACATGGTGTACGACAAGATCACCGGCTTTGGCCCGATGTTCAATTCGAAGATTGCCTACGTGGTCAAACAGGGCAAACGTTTTGAGCTGCAAGTCGCTGATGCCGACGGTTTTGCGTCTCAGGCCATTCTGGCCTCTAACCAGCCGATCATGTCGCCCAAGTGGTCGCCAGATGGCACCCGTCTGGCGTATGTATCGTTTGAAGACCAGAAGCCCATTGTTTACGTGCAGGATTTGATGACCGGCAAACGCTGGAAGGCTGCCAATTTCTGGGGTAGCAACTCGGCCCCGGCCTGGTCGCCAGATGGCAGCAAGCTGGCCGTGGTCTTGACCAAACAAGGTGGCTCGCAGATTTATCTGGTCGATGCCACGGGCACCAATAGCAACCCGCGCCGCCTGACCAATACGGGCGATATCAACACCGAACCTTCGTTTACCCCGGACGGCCAGATTGTGTTTACGTCTGACCGGGGTGGCGCACCCCAGATTTATCGCATGTCCGCCAGCGGCGGCAATGCAGAACGCCTGACGTTCCAGGGCGGCTACAACGCATCGGGCAAAGTCAGTGCCGATGGCAAAACACTGGTATTCGTCACCCAGCAAGGTGGCGGTTACAAAACGGCTGTCATGGATATGTCCACCCGCCAGGTGCAGGTGTTGACCGATACCAGCCGCGACGATTCACCCACGTTTGCGCCCAATGGTCGCATGGTGTTGTACGAGACACAGCTTGGCGGCAAAGGTGTGCTGGCGGCGGTTTCCAGCGATGGCCGGGTCAAGGCGCGTCTAAGAGCGCAAGCGGGTGATGTAAGGCAGCCGGCATGGGGGCCCATGCTGAAATAAAACCAGTAACCAGTCGGGACGCATACGCAGCCGTGCCGGATTGAGCGGGCTGCGGTGACCCATCGCTGCCGATGGGCTGCACATGCACACTTTTGGAGATTCCTTGAAATGAAAAAAATCCTGATGAGCGCTCTGCTCACTGCCCTGCTTGCCGCATGCGCTTCCTCGCCCAAGCCGGCTCCCGTTGTAGCCACGCCGACACCGGCACCTGTGACCGACAACAAGCCGGCCACCGTTGACCTGACCCAGGGCCAGAACCTGCCAGCCAACAACCCGCTGACCGACCCGAACAACATTCTGTCGCAGCGTAATGTGTACTTTGCCTTTGACTCGTACGCCGTCGATGCCAAGTACAACGATCTGATCCAGGCTCACGCCAAGTACCTGCTGGAGCACAAGGATGCCAAGGTGTTCCTGCAAGGCAATACCGATAACCGCGGTACTGCCGAGTACAACATGGCTCTGGGTCAAAAGCGTGCTGACGCCGTGAAGAAGCAACTGCAAGCGCTGGGTGTGGCTGACAGCCAGATTGAAAGCGTGAGCTTCGGCAAGGAAAAGCCGATCGAGCAAGGCGATACCGAAGAAGCATGGTCGCGTAACCGCCGCACCCAGATCGTCTATCAAGGCGAATCCGGCCAGTAAGGCTTGTCGGCAGATATGAATCTGCTATCGTGCAGCGTTGGGCCAGCATGAGGCTGGTCTGACGCTGTTTTTACATGGTGATCCGATGAAACGAATTGCTGCTCTTTTGGTACTGGCGTTTGCCGCTACGCATGCCAATGCCGGTCTGTTCAGCGACGATGACGCCCGCAAGCAGATCCAGGATCTGCAAACCCAGGTGAATGCGCAGGCCCAGCGCATCCAGATCCTGGAGGCGGGTAACAAAAACATGCTCAATCTGGTGAACCAGATTCAGCAGTTGCAGCAAGATCTGGCAACCCTGCGTGGCCAGAACGAAACCCTGCAATACAATCTGGATGAAGCCACCAAGCGCCAGAAAGATCTGTACGTCGATCTGGACACCCGTGTGCGTAACATCGAACAAGCCAAAGCCCAGGCCGCCCAGCAACAGCAGGCAAGCGTGCAGCAAACCCTGGATGCCGCCGTCGCGCTGGCCAAGAATGGCAAGAACAAAGAGGCGGCCGCCGCGCTGACCCAGTTTATCCAGGCGAACCCGGATAGCGACCAGACACCGGTAGCCCAATACTGGCTGGGCGTGAGCCAGACCGGCCTGAAGAACTACAAGGCTGCGCAATCGGCTTATGCTGCCGCGCTGGAAGCCGCACCAGACAGCGCCATTGCACCAGATGCGCTCTATGGCCGCGCCGTAGCCGCCAATGCATCAGGTGACAAGAAGTCTGCCCGCGCATACCTGTTACAATTGCTGGAGAAATACCCCAGTTCGGATAAAGCCGCCATCGCCAAGAAGGCACTGCTGACCACCAACTGAGTTGTTCCATGTACATACGGCGGCGTCGGCCCTGGCCGACGCCGCTTTTGTTTTCCGCCGGACTTTTATCCGGTTGGAAGAACCCAGGCACGCATTGCGTGCTGCCGCTGACCCGCCGGACTGTGTTTCCGGCACGGAGTATCTGTTTCATGGCTGAACAAGCACCCTTTTTACGCATTACCGAAGTCTTTTTCTCGCTGCAGGGCGAGACCAGTCGCATGGGCGTGCCCACCGTCTTTGTGCGGCTGACCGGCTGTCCTTTGCGCTGTGGCTACTGCGACAGCGCGTATGCATTTCATGGTGGCGAGACGCAAAGTTTTGACACCATCATCGAGAAAGTCCGCTCCTTTGGCGCCAAAACCGTCTGTGTGACCGGCGGTGAGCCGCTAGCGCAAAAGCACAGCCTAGCTTTCTTGAACCGTCTGTGCGACGAAGGCTTTGACGTGAGCCTGGAAACCAGCGGTGCCTTGCCGATTGAGCAGGTTGACTCCCGCGTCTCCCGCATTGTGGATATCAAGACGCCTGGCTCTGGCGAACTGGCCAAAATGCGCTGGGAAAACCTGGATGCCATCAATCGCGGTGACGAGATCAAGTTTGTGCTGTGCGACCGCGCAGACTACGAATGGGCGCGTGATCTCTTGCGCGACAAACAGCTGACCGAGCGTGCGCCGGTGCTGTTCTCACCCGTGTGGGAAACCCTCAAACCGGCCGATCTGGCGGCGTGGGTGCTGGAAGACAAATTGCCGGTACGCATGCAGGTGCAGCTGCACAAGATCCTCTGGGGCGACCGTCCGGGCGTGTAGTCCCAGGCGTTGCTGGCTGCGTAGCCCTCCACTGCCCACGTTCGCGCACCTTGCCGCTATGTCCGGCTTGGTGCCGGCGTGTGCTTAAAACCCTTGGTGCGGACTGGCTTCAGGCCCTCTTGCACGCCATACTTCCTGTTGTTGAACCCACTCTGGTTGACTGATGAAGCCGCGCGTCCTCGCATCACGTATCCTGGTTCACCTGAAAGACCTTCCCTACCGCAGCCGCGCTACGCTGGTGTTCTGGTTTGGCGCTGCGCTGGTCGGTCTCGTGGCCGTGCTGTTGGCCAAAGTGGCGGAATGGGCCTTTCTGGGTTTTCAGCACATTTTTGCCCGATGGCACTGGTGGCCGCTGGTGGTGTTGCCACTGGGTGGCATGGCGATCCGCTGGCTCATGAGCAAGCTGGGTCAAGGGGCCGAAGGCAGCGGTATTCCGCAGGCCATGGCGGCGATTGATCTGGCAGAAAACCCGCCTGAGGCCGAACGGTTGCTGTCGCTGCGTATTGCCGGCATCAAGTTTCTTGGCATTGTGCTGGGCGCGGGCAGTGGTTTTGTGCTCGGGCGCGAAGGTCCTACGGTGCAAATCGGGGCCAGCATCATGTACGCCTGCCGGCGTTTCTTGCCGCTGGCCGATCCGGTCTTTCAACGGCAATTGATTCTGGCCGGGGGCGCGGCGGGTATTTCTGCCGCCTTTAACACCCCACTGGCCGGGATTGTTTTTGCCTTTGAAGAACTGGCGCGCTCGGTCGAGACGGAAACCAGCGGCAAGTTGATTGGCTCGGTGATCCTGGCCGGTATCGTGTCGCTTGCCCTGATTGGGGACTACACCTATTTTGGCCGGATCCGCGTGCCGGATTTTGACTACGCCATTCTCCCGCCGCTGTTTCTGGTGGCCATCACGGCGGGTCTGATCGGGGGCTTCTTTTCCTGGTTGTGTGTGCACCAGACGCGCTGGCTGCCGCCGGTTGTACTGCGCTGGCGGCGGATGCATCCGTACTGGTTTATTGCCATTTGCGGCCTGGCGATTGCCCTGTGCGGGCTGGTCCTGCCCATTTATGGTAGCGGTGCCGATGAAACCAGCCGCGCCATTGGCGGCCAGGGCCCACTGGTGTGGTACTACCTGCCGCTGAAGTTTGTGAGCTTGCTGGCGACGTTCCTGACCGGTTTGCCTGGCGGTATTTTCGCCCCCTCACTGGCGCTGGGCGCGGGTGTGGGTAGCTGGTTCACGCCACTGTTTTCGCAAGCCATCACCATCAAACTCATGGCCATTGGCATGGTGGCAATGCTGGCCGCAGTCACGCGCGCGCCCATTACCTCCGCCATCATCATGATCGAAATGACAGACGGCCACGCCATGGTGATTTCCACGCTGGCTGCGGCCATGGTGGCCTCTAGCGTGGCCCGTCTATACCGAACCAATCTTTATCACGATCTGGCCGCTGGCATTCTCAAAGAGATGGCGGTCAATTCCGGGAGTAAACATCCATGAGCACCACCCCAACGCGCCCCGCAGTCATCTTGTTGTCTGGCGGCCTTGATTCCGCAACATGTCTGGCGATTGCCAAAAGCCAGGGCTTTGCACCGTATTGCCTCTCGTTTGATTATGGTCAGCGCCACAACGCAGAACTGACCGCTGCTGCACGTGTTGCCAAAAGCCTGGGTGCGGTGGAGCACCGCGTCATCAAGATCGATCTGGCCGCGTTTGGTGGTTCTGCGCTGACCGACGCCAGCATCGAAGTCCCTACCGACGGTCATACTGGTGAAAACGAAATCCCCGTCACCTATGTGCCGGCGCGCAATACCATCCTGTTGTCTTACGCTCTGGCCTGGGCGGAAGTCTTGAAGGGTGATGACATCTTCATTGGCGTCAACGCGGTGGATTACTCCGGCTACCCGGATTGCCGCCCGGACTACATTGCCGCCTACCAGCAGATGGCGCGCCTTGCTACTCGCACGGGTGTTGAGGGCTCGCCCCTGACCATCCACACGCCGCTGATTTCGCTCTCCAAAGCACAAATCGTGGAAACCGGCCTTGCGCTGGGGGTGGATTACAGCCAGACCGTCACCTGCTACAAGGCGGACGATGACGGTCGTGCCTGCGGCGTATGTGACGCCTGCCGTCTGCGCGCTGCCGGCTTTGCCGATGCCGGCGTGGCAGACCCGACCCGCTACCAGCCGCGCTGAGGGATTGCGCCACCAGGGCAAAAAAAAAACCGGACATCGCAGTCCGGTTTTTTGTTTTGGGCACAGTGCCCAGGCTGGCAATCAGGCCTTGCCAGAAATAATCAGATATTTTTGCATCAGTTCTTCTTTGGACTCTTTGGCGTCCGGGTTGAACGGAATGCAATCGACCGGACAGACCTGCTGGCATTGTGGTTCGTCGTAATGGCCGACGCACTCGGTACACAGGTTGGGGTCGATTTCGTAGATTTCAGCGCCTTGCGAAATGGCGCTATTGGGGCATTCGGGTTCGCAGACATCACAATTGATGCACTCATCAGTGATCATCAGCGCCATGGCAATATTCCTTCAAAAACAGGTACGTTTGAAACGG
>JASLES010000248.1 GCA_030151005.1 Silvimonas sp. | reverse complement strand
CGCGAGATCTGAACCACATCATGGATTTGTCGTCCGAGGATGACCCCAGCATGTCGGCCAGTGATCAGGCCTGGTTCCGTAACTGGAGCCGCAAAGATCTGCTGACAGATCGCAACCAGCGTTTTGCCGATCGCCTGCAAGCGCCGCTGGCCAAGGGCAATGCGTTTATCGCAGTGGGTGCCATGCATTTGCCGGGGCCGCAAGGTCTGGTGGCCCTGTTGAAAAAGGCCGGTTATACCCTCACGCCAATCTATGACGCGCCCAAGGGCAAGTAAACACTGAGCGCTTCCTGAGTGGGTGCACCCACACAACAAAAAAGCAGCCCGATGGCTGCTTTTTTGTTGTCCAGATACTGGCCCGCTTTACTGCATCGATTGATCCGGGCCACCCTTGGCCAGCAACTGCTCCAGTTGCTCTTTCGGGATCGCACCAGACACAAGGCGGCCATTGGCAAAGATCAGCGCCGGTGTACCAGTAATGCCAAGTTTGTCGCCCAGCGCCAGATTGCGCTCGATCGGGGTATCGCAATCACCCTTGTTTTCTGGCAGCTTGCCGTGGTCCATCCAGTCACGCCAGGCACCATCACGGTCCGCCGCGCACCACAACAGTCTGGATTTGCGCTCTGCATCCGGGTGGATATTGAGCGGGAACAGGAAGGTATAAATGGTCACGTTGGTGACGCCCGCCAGGCTGTCATTCTCAAGGCGCTTGCAGAACGGGCAGTCCGGATCAGAGAACACGGCCAGCTTGCGGCTGCCATCGCCACGCACTTCCTTGAACGACTGGTCAAACGGCAGCTTGGAGAAGTCCGTGCGGGAGAGTTCTGCCGCACGTGCCTGCGTCAGGCTGACCTTGTTTTTCATGTCGATCATTTCACCAATCAACACATAGTCACCCTTCAGATCCGTATAAATGATCTGATGGCCACCCACGACCACTTCATACACGCCTTTCATGGGCGATGGGGTCACGCTGGTGATATCGCGGCCCGGCAACAATTGCTGCAGCTTGTCGTGCAATTGTTTGGCATTAGGGGTTTCTGCTTCTGCACTGCAGGCAACCAGTGTCAACAGGCCGCTGAGGGCCAGAGTACGGACGATCGTGGAAAACTTCATGCTCTACCTTTACGCGTTCATGGCATGCTGGATCAGCCGATGCTTCAGCCATGCCCATTGGTCGGTCAGCCCCAATCCGGTATTGCGCAACACCCGCAGTACCGGATTGGTGTTGTTGAAAAGCTTCTGCAGGCCGTGCGTGACACCCTGCATCAGCAATACATTTTCGCGCCGCGCGCGCTCGTAGCGTCGCAGCACCAGATATTCACCACAGCG
The DNA here is from genome assembly GCA_030151005.1 of Silvimonas sp. Lineage (GTDB taxonomy): Bacteria > Pseudomonadota > Gammaproteobacteria > Burkholderiales > Chitinibacteraceae > Silvimonas. Next base: position 3,485 of record JASLES010000248.1, on the reverse strand, counting down.
ACTTGCGGGTTCGGCCATCAGAATACGCGCCAGTTCCATGACATCGCCAAAACCCAGGTTCACCCCCTGCCCGGCGAGCGGATGGACCGCATGAGCGGCATCCCCAATGAGCGCCAGGCCCGGTCTGACCAGATCGGCCACGTGCATCAAACGCAATGGAAACGCCGCGGCGGCAGAAATCGGCTTGAGCGCGCCCAGCCGGTTCTGCCCTGCACGCGCGACCTCCTGGCACAATGCCTCCGGGGAGAGCGACATAAGTTCATTTTTGCGTAGCTCTGCGCACGACCACACCATGGACATGCGTTGACCTGCCAGCGGCAAGAACGCCAAAACGCCGTCTTCAAAGAACCATTGGCTGGCCGTCGCCAGATGGGGCTTCTCACACTCAAAATTGGCAACCACGCCCCACTGATGATACGGCGTGGTTTTTTCTTCGATCCCGGCCTGGGTACGTACCCAGGATTGAACGCCATCGGCCCCGACAACCAACCGGGCAGACAGACGCGGGCCATGCGAGAGTGCCAGCAATTTGCCATCCGCATCATCATGCAGCGCGCTGGGCTGTGCCGGTGCCAACAGCGTGACATTGGGCGCTTCTGCGGCCGCTTGCCACAGGGCGCGCTGGAGTTCACGAGACTCTACAATCCGCGCCAGTTCATCCGTACCGGCATCCATGGCGGTAAAACCCAGTTCAGCCCGGCCGTCGTCACCGGCAATCCGCATCTGGGACACTGTTTGCAGGCGGCCGGCGTCCATGCGTTCCCACACACCAATCTGCGTCAGAAAACGCCGGCTGGCCGGGCTGATGGCATAGATACGGCTATCCCAGGTGGTTTCATCCCAGCTTTGCGCCGGGGGATGGCTATCCACAAGGGTAACCTGCAGGGCGGTGTTTCTGAGCGCGCAAGCGAGCGCACAGCCCACCAGGCCGCCGCCAACGATCAGGACATCTGCATCATGAAATTTCATGGGGCCGAGTTTAGCAGATGCCCCGATTCACCGGGATGTCAGCATGACATCATCCGGCTCGCTTGACGCAGCACAAGCCTCTTCCACGGTCACGTCGCCAGTTATCGCTCTGGCTGCCAGGGTGTGGCCATGCTGATTTCTTATCTTGCCGCGCTGGCGGCGTTTGTCACCGGTGTTTGCGTCCTGCAAATGCAAGCTACCCTGCCGCCGGTGTGCGCACCGATACCGTTACTCGTACTGGGCGTCTTCATGACCTGGCGTTGCCGGGGCCGCGCCAGAAGTCTGGCATTGATCGCCCTGATGCTCATCGCCGGTTTTGGCTGGGCCAGCTTGCGGGCACACTGGCGCATGGCAGACCGGTTGGCCCCGGCACTGGAACAACACCAGATCGTGGCGGAGGGTTATGTGCGTGGCTTGCCGCAAGCCAGCGAGTACGGCGTGCGGTTTGTGCTGGTCCCCACCCGGATCATCACGCCCGATGCCATCTTGCCCTCCCGTTTATCGCTGTCCTGGTGGGGCGAACACCCGGATCTGACCAGCGGTACACGTTGGCAATTCACCCTCCAGCCCAAGCGCGTGCATGGGCAGCAAAATCCCGGTGGATTTGATAGTGAAGCCTGGATGCTGCAACAAGGCATCGGCGCGACGGGTAATGTCAAACATGGCCAAAGGCTCAGCGGCTATGCGTGGCAGGCCAGCATCGACCGCATTCGGGAGGCGGTGATCCGGCGCATATTGCACACGCTGGGTGATGCCCCATGGGCTGGGGTGATCGTCGCCACTGCGACCGGGGATCGCAGCCATATCGGCCGGGATCAATGGTCAGACTTTGCCCAGACCGGCACGACGCATTTGACTGTCATCTCTGGCTTGCATGTATCCATGATCGCCGCGCTAACCGGCTGGCTTGCCGGGTGGATCGGGCGGCGCATGCCGCGTCTGTTGCGTCACGGCAATCTGTACCGGTGGCAACTCTGGGCCGGGCTCACTGCCGCGCTGTTGTACAGCCTGCTGGCGGGATTGGGCATTCCCACCCAGCGCGCGGTGCTGATGCTGGCTACTGGCATATTGTGTTTGCTGTGCGGTCGCCCCATGCATAAAAGCCTGATCTGGATGCTGGCATTGCTGGCGGTGGTGGTGATAGACCCGTTTGCCGTAATCTCGGCCGGTTTCTGGTTATCGTTCCTGGCCGTCGGTGCATTGCTTTGGTTAAGCGGCAACCGCATCCGGGCCGTCAAAGGCGTGCACGGTTGGCTACGGACCGAATTGGCCGTCACGCTGGGAACACTTCCTGTATTACTGGTGGTTTTTGGGCGTTTACCGCTGGTCTCCCCTTTGGCCAATGCCTTGGCGATTCCGGTCGTCAGCATGCTGGTCACACCGTTGACTCTGGCCGGGCTGGCCGATCCCAGTGGGTTACTCTGGCATGCTGCAGAGCGCACATTTGCGGCAACCCATTGGGTGCTGGCCTGGTTGGCGCAACACGTGCCGTCGCCTGATTTTGCTCCGCCCCCGCCGTGGGCCGTGATTCCGGCCATGCTGGGCCTCTGGCTTTTGATGTTGCCGCGAGGCCTGCCGGGCCGCTGGCTAGGGCTTTTTCTGGCACTCCCGCTGTTTGTGGTCCGTACGCCCGTCATCGCACCCGGTGAATTCGTCGCGACCGTGATCGATGTCGATCAGGGTTTGTCGGTGCTGGTGCAAACCCGAGGGCATGCGCTGGTGTTCGATACCGGCAAGCCGGGCCAGGCGGATCGGGCCATCTTGCCGGTCTTGCGCAGCCGGCAAATTCGCCGCCTGGATACCTTGGTGGTGTCGCACAAAGACAACGATCATTCTGGCAGCGCAGAGGCGCTGTTGCAGGCGCTGCCGGTGGAGACCTTGCTGGCGCAATTGCCGCCAGCCCATCCGGCCTTGGGCCTGGCGCAGCATGATGAAAGCTGCGAAGCCGGTCAGAGCTGGGACTGGGATGGCGTGAGTTTTACGGTGCTCTGGCCCGTGGCAGACGCCGTCATGCCGGACGAAAACGCGCACGGCTGCGTGCTGGAAATTGAAACCGCACACCAGCGCATGTTGATCCCGGCAGATGTCGGCATTGCGCAAGAAGCCGAGATGCTCAACCGCAACTGGCTCGGGCATTTTGATGTCGTCGTGGCTGGTCATCACGGCAGCATTACGTCGTCTTCCGCATCCTTTGTGACCACCACCCATCCGGCCTGGGTGGTGTATTCATCGGGCTATTTGAACCGGTTTCATCACCCACGCCCGGAAGTCGTCGCCCGCTACGCCGCCGCAGGCGCGCAGGATTTACGCACCGACCGGGATGGCGCCATCACCCTCTCAACACAGGGAACAGCGCTGTCGGTCAGCCGCTGGCGGGTGCAACACCCGCATTACTGGTACGAGCAGTGGTGATAAGCTTGGCAACTCACGCCTTTAAACCCGCCGGACGAGACCGCCATGCCCGCACTGAGCGCCATCTATCGTTACCCCATCAAGTCTGTGAAAGGCCTGGCCAT